>NZ_CBCRXM010000011.1:0-94379 GCF_965137005.1 Sphingomonas antarctica
CGCCGCAGGCGTCGGGGTGGGGTTGTCCGCCCAACCCCACCCTGGCGCTGACGCGNCTGNCCCTCCCGCCTGCGGGAGGGGCGTCAGACCGCAAGTCGTCGCCATCGATTACGGCCTCAAACGCAACATCCTCCGCTCGCTGATTGATGCGGGCGCCGATGTCACCGTCGTCCCCGCCACCGCCACGTTCGACGACATCATGGCGCATGACCCCGCGGGGTTGTTCCTCAGCAACGGCCCCGGCGATCCCGCCGCGACGGGCGAATACGCCGTGCCGGTGATCCGCCAGTGGCTCGACACCGGCAAGCCGCTGTTCGGGATTTGCCTCGGGCATCAATTGCTCGGGCTGGCGGTGGGCGCGAAGACCGCGAAGATGCATCAGGGGCATCGCGGCGCCAACCATCCGGTCAAGCGGATCGAGGATGGCCGCGTCGAAATCACCAGCATGAATCACGGCTTCGCGGTCGAACGCGACAGCCTCCCCGCCAACGCGCGCGAGACGCATGTCAGCCTGTTCGACGGCAGCAACGCCGGCATCGAACTGACCGACCGCCCCGCGTTCAGCGTGCAATACCACCCCGAAGCCAGCCCCGGCCCGCAGGACAGCCATTACCTGTTCGAGCGGTTTGTGGGGCAGTTGGGATGAAGGACCGGGTAAAACTTAGACCCGAGGATAGCGCCTTTGCGGTAAAAGCATATTCGCGTCACCCTGAAGGTTCAGCAATGAACCTCTCTACACTTGCAATATATGACGACGATACTCGCGTGCATGAGGCCGCCCCTTGGAGCGAAATCCTTGATCGACTTGCAGTAGCGGGCTTCATCACCGTCTCTGACGTCGCGTACTGGTCCGTGGATCCAACGACTGGCCCAATCGAGGTTGGCATCTTCTCTCTGACGCCCCTTGGAAGGGAACACGCTCAGGAGCAGCTAAAGAGCCGACTTGCGCGAACTTGGTCGCAGCGTTTTCACGGCGTTAATTGGACAACGTGGGGCGGAGTGTCAGCCGTCATTGCCGCTGTTGCATCCATCATCGCAATCGTCCTCGCTTGGTTGGCTTTGATCAAATAATGCCTAAACGCACCGACATCTCCTCCATCCTCGTCATTGGCGCGGGACCCATCGTCATCGGGCAGGCGTGCGAGTTCGATTATTCGGGCACGCAGGCGATCAAGGCGTTGCGCGGGGAGGGGTATCGCATCGTCCTGGTCAATTCGAACCCGGCGACGATCATGACCGATCCCGATCTCGTCGGCCCCGAAGGCGCGACTTATGTCGAGCCGATCACGCCCGAGATCGTGGCGAAGATCATCGAGAAGGAACGCCCCGACGCGCTGCTGCCGACGATGGGTGGGCAGACCGCGCTCAACACCGCGCTGGCGCTGCATGCGGATGGCACGCTGGAAAAATATGGCGTCGAGATGATCGGCGCGGACGCGGAGGCGATCGACAAGGCCGAGGACCGGATGAAGTTCCGCGAGGCGATGTCGAAGATCGGCCTCGAAAGCGCGCGTTCGGGCATCGCGCATACGATGGAGGAGGCGCTCGAGGTGCTCGAACGCACCGGCTTGCCGTCCGTCATCCGCCCCAGCTTCACGCTCGGCGGCACCGGCGGCGGCATCGCCTATAACCGCCGCGAATTCGAGGAAATCGTCCGCGGCGGGCTGTTTGCTTCGCCGACGACCGAAGTGCTGATCGAGGAATCGCTCGTCGGGTGGAAGGAATATGAGATGGAGGTCGTGCGCGATCGCGCCGATAACGCCATCATCATTTGCTCGATCGAAAACGTCGATCCGATGGGCGTGCATACGGGGGACAGCATCACCGTCGCCCCCGCGCTGACGCTGACCGACAAGGAATATCAGATCATGCGCAATGCGAGCATCGCCTGCCTGCGCGAGATCGGGGTGGAGACGGGCGGGTCGAACGTGCAGTTCGCGGTCAATCCGAAGGACGGCCGCCTGATCGTGATCGAGATGAACCCGCGCGTGTCGCGGTCTTCGGCGCTGGCGTCCAAGGCGACGGGCTTCCCCATCGCCAAGGTCGCGGCATTGCTGGCGGTGGGTTATACGCTCGACGAGATCGACAACGACATTACCGGCGCGACGCCCGCGAGTTTCGAGCCGACGATCGATTACGTCGTGACCAAGATTCCGCGTTTTGCGTTCGAAAAGTTCAAGGGTTCGGAAGCCGTGCTTTCCACCGCGATGAAGTCGGTCGGCGAAGTCATGGCGATCGGACGGTGCTTTGCCGAGAGTTTGCAAAAGGCGTTGCGCGGGCTGGAGACCGGGCTGTCGGGACTGAATGTGGTCGACCGGCTGGTCGGCGCGCCCAAAGACGAATTGCAGGCGGCCCTGTCCGTCGCGACGCCCGACCGGCTGCTGGTCGCGGCGCAGGCGCTGCGCGAGGGTATGAGCGTTGCCGAAGTGCACAATGCATCGGGCTTCGATCCGTGGTTCATCGAACGGCTGGGCGAGATCGTTGCGGCCGAGCGCACGGTGATGACACAGGGGCTGCCGATGGATGCGAGCGGCATGCGGCGGCTGAAGGGCATGGGCTTTTCGGACAAGCGGTTGGCGTGGCTGGCGCTGCAGTCGGCGGGCCTGCGCGAAGGGACGCGGCGGGCGTTCGCTTCGGGCACCGGCCTCATCGCCGACGTCGCCAAGGCGATGACCGGCGGCAATACCGAGGCGGACGTGCGCGCGCTGCGCCACAAGCTCGGCGTGCGTCCGGTGTTCAAGCGCATCGACACCTGCGCCGCCGAATTCGCGGCCAAGACGCCATACATGTACTCGACCTACGAAGCGCCGACCTTCGGTGTGGCCGAGTGCGAATCGAACCCGACCGACCGCGAAAAGATCGTCATTCTCGGCGGCGGGCCGAACCGCATCGGGCAGGGCATCGAATTCGATTATTGCTGCGTCCATGCCTGCTTCGCGCTGGCGGATGCGGGCTACGAAACGATCATGATCAACTGCAACCCGGAAACGGTGAGCACCGATTACGATACGTCGGACCGGCTGTATTTCGAACCGCTGACCGCAGAGGACGTGCTCGAAATTCTGCACGTCGAGCAGTCGAACGGCACGCTCAAAGGCGTCATCGTCCAGCTCGGCGGGCAAACCCCGCTCAACCTCGCACGCGCGCTGGAGGAAGCGGGCATCCCGATCCTCGGCACCAGCCCCAAATCGATCGACCTGGCCGAAGACCGCGAGCAATTCGCCGCGCTGATCACGCGCCTCGGCCTGCTCCAGCCCGAAAACGGTCTCGCCCGCTCTGGTGAAGAAGCCGCTGCCGTCGCCGACCGCATCGGCTTCCCCGTGCTCATGCGCCCCAGCTTCGTGCTCGGCGGGCGCGGCATGGAGATCGTCGATACGCAGGCGCAACTGGCCAATTACATCGCCACCGCGGTGCAGGTGTCGGGCGACGCGCCGGTGCTGATCGACCGCTATCTGCGCGACGCGGTCGAAGTCGATGTGGATTGCCTGTGCGACGGCGAGATCGCGCACGTCGCGGGCATCATGCAGCATATCGAGGAAGCCGGCGTCCACTCGGGCGACAGCGCCTGCTCGCTGCCGCCCTACAGCCTCGCCCCCGAAATCGTCGCCGAAATCGAGGAACAGACGCGCAAGCTGGCCTTCGCGCTCGACGTGAAGGGGCTGATGAACGTCCAGTTCGCGGTCAAGGACGGCCGGGTCTACATCATCGAGGTCAATCCGCGCGCCAGCCGCACCGTCCCGTTCGTTGCGAAGGCGATAGGCAGTCCGCTGGCAAAGATCGCCGCGCGGGTGATGGCGGGGGAGAAGTTGAACGCGCTGCCCGCGATCAACTCCATGCCCGCGACGTTCGCGGTCAAGGAAGCGGTGTTCCCCTTCGCGCGCTTCGCCGGCGTCGATCCGGTGCTCAGCCCCGAGATGAAATCGACCGGCGAAGTCATGGGGATCGACCCCGATTTCGCCATCGCCTTCGCCAAGGCGCAATTGGGCGCGGGGACGCAACTGCCCGACGGCGGCACCGCGTTCGTCAGCGTGAAGGACAGCGACAAGGCGGTGTTCCTCCCCGGCGCACGCCAACTGGTCGAACTCGGCTTCACGATCGTCGCGACCGACGGCACCGCCGCCTATCTCGAAAGCCAGAACGTGCCGGTCGAACGCGTCAACAAGGTCGCGCAGGGCCGCCCGCACATCGTCGACCGCGTGCTCGACGGCGATATCGGGTTGATCGTCAACACCACCGAGGGATGGCAGTCGCTGCAGGACAGCAAGTCGATCCGCCGCACCGCGCTGACCGAACGCGTGCCCTATTTCACCACCGCACAGGCATCGCTCGCGGCGGTGCGCGGCATTGCTGCATTGCGAAACACCGGTCTTGAAGTCCGCAGCCTGCAATCCTATCATTCATTGCCGGCTGGCTGACTTTCCACGAGTTAGAGATAGGCTTGGCCTGGGCTCGCAAGGGTCCGGGATAGATAAGAATTTTGGGAACAGGGACGATTATGGCGACCACCGACAGGATGCCGATGCTGGTCGAAGGGCAGCGCAAGCTCGAGGCCGATCTCGCGCGCTTCAAGGCGGAGCGCCCCGAAGTCATCGACGCGATCGAGGAAGCGCGCGCGCATGGCGACCTTTCCGAAAACGCCGAATATCACGCCGCGAAGGAACGCCAGGGCCAGATCGAGGCGATGATCGCCGATATCGAGGGCAAACTGTCGCGCGCGACGATCATCGATCCGACCACGCTGTCGGGCGACAAGGTGGTGTTCGGTGCGACCGTCACGCTGCTCGACGAGGACGACAAGGCGGTGCGCTACCAGATCGTCGGTGAGACCGAGGCAAACGCCAAGGACGGCCGGATCAGCTATAACTCGCCGATCGGCCGCGCGCTCATCGGGCGCAAAGTCGGCGACGAAGTCGAAGTTACGGTGCCTTCGGGTGACCGTTACTATCAGGTCGACAAGGTCGAGTTCGTTTAGTTTGGACCCTTTGCGATGACCGGGGTCAGACGGACCCGCGCGACCAACATCATCGCGCTGATCACGTGCCTCGCCTGGGCCGCCGCCGCGCTGTCGGGCCATAGCGAGTGGGCGGCGACGCAGTTAGGGTTCATCCCGGTGCGTCAGTCGATCAACGCGGCGTTCGTCATACCCTATTGGCTGACCCCGCTGACCGCGACCGTGGCGCATGGCGGCTTGGTCCATCTCGCCTTCAACATGGTGCTGTTCGTCTATTGCGGACGCATTCTCGAAGCGACGCTTGGCTGGGGGCCGATGCTGATCCTGTATGTCGCCGGTGCCTATGGCGCGGCGACCGGGCAGTATTTTGCCGGACCGGCGTCCGACGTGCCGATGATCGGCGCATCGGGGGCGATTTCTGCCGTGCTCGCGGTCTATGCGCTGTTGTTCGGTCGCAACGAGGTGAAGCGGATCGGGCCGATCCCGTCGCACTGGGTGCGCGCCTTGTGGCTCGCCGCCGCGTGGATCGGGATGCAGGCGCTGATCGCGGTCGCAACGCTCAAGACTGGCTTCGGCGTCGCCACCGCCGCGCATGTCGGTGGCTTTCTCGCCGGCTTGGCGCTGGCGCGGCCATTGTTGAGCTGGCGATACGGCCTACCGAAAAACTGACGTCGCCCCGGCCTGCGCCGGGCGACGATCAAGCATCGGGCTCCAACAGCCGATGCAAATGCACCACGACGTAACGCATCTCGGCATCGTCGACCGATTTCTGCGCCGCCGCGCGCCACGCTTCTTCGGCCAACTTATAGTCCGGAAAGATTCCGACCACGTCCAACGCCTCGGGCGTGACGAAATCGAGAGTGCGCGGGTCGGAAACCCGACCACCGAAAACGAGGTGCAGTTTGCTCATGCCCTCGCCTTAACGGCGGACGCGTTAAAATGCAGCCCTTAGCTGGCCTTGGTGCCGCGTTTTGTCGCGGGGGACGTCGCAGCGGTGGGCGCACTGTCCGCGACCGCGCGCTCATTCTTGCGGACGCTGTCGCTCGCAGCCTTGCTCGCCTCCATCGCTGCCGACACGAAATGCCCGACGACGGTGCCCAGCCCGCTGGATAATGCGGTCTGGGTGATACCCTTGGTCGTGAGCTGTTCGACGCCCGCAGTCTTCGCGGCGGCAAACGCATCGTCGAGCGCGCCGCGCAACCGGTTGCCGAGCGGACCGAGCGCCGAAATTTCACGCGCCGTGGCCGGGATCAACGCCGCCGCCACCGCGCCCACCGCAATTGCTCCCGCCAGCGCCGACAGCGGCGCATTGTCGACGGCATGGGCTGCGGTCTCGACCGCATCATTGGCGGCAGTGCGCGCGCGCTCGACCACGTCGGTGGCGGTGTCGCGCGCCCGGTCGACCGCCGTTTGCGCGGCGGCGCGGCCCTTTGCGGCGCGGCTGGCAGGCTTGGTCGTGTCGTTGGCGGCATTGTGAGTCGTTGCGGGCTTGGCCATGAGTTTGATCCTTCGACAGATGGTTTGAAACGCTAACGCTTCTTGGCCTTGCGGGTTTCGCGAAAAGCGGTGACGATTTTCCAGACTCCGATGGCGACCGCGCCGCCCAGCACCGCTCCGGTCCCTAACGGGCGCTCCTTGACGAAATCCGCGGCGTCGTCGGCCACCGCTTTGGCGCGTGCCTTGGCCTCGTCGATGCCGTCACGAACGAGCGAAGCCGGGGCCAACGCGCCGAGCAGCGCATCGACATCCGCTTCGATCCGTTCGCGGGCGATCCGCGCTGCGGTCTCGCGGGCCTTGAGTTCGGCGGTCATGACTTATCCTCGAACACGCGCCCGATCCGCGCAACGCCGAGCCATCCGAGAATTCCGGCAAGCGCCAGCAACGTGACGACGACGATGACCGTCGCCCAGAGCGGGCCGACCAACGTCGCCAGCCACAGGATCGCGCCGATGGCGAGGGCGAACGACGCCACCGTCGCCAGCATGATCGCCGCAACGATCAACACGACCGCAGTTCGCAGCGCCTCGACCAGCGACTCGCCCCGGCATTTCAGCAAGGCGAGCTCGGCCTTGGCCCACGCGCGCCCGTCGGTGATCAGCCTCGCGAACAGGTCGGGGACGGACGGACGCGTCGGAATGCGCGGCTCCTGTCCGTCCCCCGCCACCGTCCTTATGCCTTGTCGGACTTGCCGCCGAGGCGGAATACCCGGGTCAGCAGAAACCCGATTGCCGCTGCCGCACCGACCGCGATCGCCGGATTCTTGCGCACCGCCGTCTTGGCGTCCTCGACCAGCTCGTCGACATTCTTCGATTTGAGCGTGTCGGCCAGGTCGGTCGCCGCCGTTCCCGCCTTGCGCGCATAATCGCCGACGCCGTTGCCGACCTTTTCGTCGAGCGTCTGCGCGGCATTGGCGATGAAGCTCGCCGCTTCGTTCAACGCATCGGCGGCCTTGTCCTTGCCCGTCGCGGCGGCATTGAGCGCGGCGGTCTTGGCCGTGCCGGCGAGATTCTGCGCCTCGTCCTTCAACGACTGGATGCCGGCCTTGGCCGAATTGGTCGCTGCCGTTGCTGTCGCGGCAATGTCCGGGACGGCTGCCGGTGTGGCGGCGCCGTCGCTGGCGGTGGTGTTCGGGTCGGTTGCCATGAGCGAATCCTTTTTGAATGACTGGCTCTCAAACTCCCGCCGGCCGTCAAGGTTGCGGTGCGGAATCGTTACGGTTGCGTATTTGCACGGCTGGCGGCGCTTCGATAGGGGCGCTGCCAAATTCCCGGAGCCCCCGCATGACCGAAATCATCAGCATCCACGCGCGCACCATCGTCGACAGCCGCGGCAATCCCACGGTCGAAGCCGAAGTGCTGCTGGAAGATGGCAGTTTCGGTCGCGCGGCGGTGCCTTCGGGGGCCTCGACCGGCGCGCATGAAGCGGTCGAACTTCGCGATGGCGACAAGGGTAAGTGGCTCGGCAAGGGCGTGTCGAAAGCGGTCGAGGCGGTCAACACCGAGATATTCGAAACGCTGGTCGGCCTCGACGCCGAAGACCAGAGCGAACTCGACGCGGCGATGATCGCGCTCGACGGCACACCCAATAAGGGCCGCATCGGCGCCAATGCCATCCTCGGCGTCAGCCTCGCCATCGCCAAGGCGGCGGCCGATCATGCCGATCAGCCGCTGTACCGGTACGTCGGCGGAATGGGCTCGAACCTGCTTCCGGTGCCGATGATGAACATCGTCAACGGCGGCGCACATGCCGACAACCCGATCGATTTCCAGGAATTCATGGTCATGCCCGTCGGCGCGGACACGTTGTTCGACGCCGTGCGCATGGGCAGCGAGATTTTCCACACGCTGCGCGGCGAATTGCTCGCGGCGGGACAGCCGACGGCGGTGGGCGACGAAGGCGGCTTCGCGCCCAACCTCAACGGCACCACCGCCGCGCTCGACTTCATCATGACCTCGATCGAGAAGGCCGGCTACACGCCCGGCGACGACGTGGTCCTCGCGCTCGATCCCGCCGCGACCGAGTTTTTCAAGGACGGCCGCTACGAATTGACCAGCGAAGGCAAGTCGCTGACGCCGCAGGAAATGGCGGCCTATTACGTCGATTTGTGCAACCGCTACCCGATCCTGTCGATCGAGGACGGCATGGCCGAGGACGATTTCGAAGGCTGGAAGGCGCTGACCGACCAGATCGGGCACAGGGTGCAACTGGTCGGGGACGATCTGTTCGTGACCAACCCGGAACGCCTGCGCGATGGGATCAAGCGCGGCCTCGCCAACTCGCTGCTGGTCAAGGTCAACCAGATCGGCACGCTCACCGAAACCCTCGACGCGGTCGAGACCGCGCACCGCGCGGGCTATTCGGCGGTCATGTCGCACCGCTCGGGCGAGACCGAGGACGCGACCATCGCCGACCTCGCCGTCGCCACCAAATGCGGGCAGATCAAGACCGGCAGCCTCGCCCGTTCGGACCGGCTGGCCAAGTATAATCAGCTGATCCGCATCGAAGAAGAACTCGGCGATGCCGCAAAATATGCCGGTCGCGACATTTTTCAGCGCTTTAGGGGTTGATTCGCAGACTCCATGCTGATTCATAGGGCGCCAGCATGGCAACCAAACCGCGCAATCCCTGGATCAGCATTCGTGGCGGGCTCGCACCTGCCGCAGGGCTGCTGATCGTCGCGTTTTTCGGCGGCTATGCGATCTTCGGCGCCAATGGCATCATCGCCTGGACCGATTACGCCCGCCGTCTCAAGTCGCGCGAGATCGAACTGGCCTCGGTGCAAAAACAGCGCGCAGTGATCGCCAACCGCGTGAAGCTGCTCGACCCCAAGGCCGCCGATCCCGATCTGGTCGACGAACTCGCGCGCAAAAATCTGGGCGTCGCCGGTTCGGACGAAGTGATCGTTCCGCTCGACTGAGGGTGCCGCGCGCACCACTGACCCGTCACCCTGACGCAGGTCAGGGTCCATTTGCCTTCTGGATCGATCGGAGAGCCAATGGACCCCGGATCAAGTCCGGGGTGACGAAAGCCGCTTTGGAACCCGCCGCGCTACCCCCGCCGTTGCGCGGACGTTACGGCAGGCTATAGCAATCGCTCATCCCCAGGAGCATTCGTCTTGGCCAAAGCCGCCGCTGCCCAGAAGATCACGACCGACGACATCGCCCGCCCGCCCGAGCCGGTGCGCTACGCCGCCTCGAAGGACGAGATGATGTCCTTCTACCGCGAAATGCTCCTCATCCGCCGGTTCGAGGAACGCGCCGGCCAGCTTTACGGCCTCGGCCTGATCGGCGGCTTCTGCCACCTCTATATCGGCCAGGAAGCCGTCGCCGTCGGCCTGCAATCGGCGATGACCGTCGGCAAGGATTCGGTGATCACCGGTTACCGCGACCATGGCCATATGCTCGCCTACGGCATCGATCCCAAGGTCATCATGGCCGAACTGACCGGGCGGCAGGCGGGCATTTCGCACGGCAAGGGCGGCTCGATGCACATGTTCAGCGTCGAACACGGCTTTTACGGCGGCCACGGCATCGTCGGCGCGCAGGTCTCGCTCGGCGCCGGCCTCGGCTTCAAGCACAAATATTCGAACGATGGCGGCGTGGCGCTCGCCTATTTCGGCGACGGCGCGGCGAACCAAGGCCAGGTTTACGAATCGTTCAACATGGCCGAACTGTGGAAGCTGCCGGTGATCTTCGCGATCGAGAATAACGGCTATGCGATGGGCACCAGCGTCCAGCGCAGCGCGTCCGAACCCAATTTCCACAAGCGCGGCGAAAGCTTCCGCATCCCCGGCCTGAAAGTCGATGGAATGGATGTGCTGGCGGTACACGGCGCAGCCAAGGTCGCGATCGAATGGGCCAAGGAAAACGGCCCGATCATCCTCGAACTTTCGACCTATCGCTATCGCGGCCACTCGATGTCCGACCCCGCCAAATATCGCACGCGCGAGGAAGTGCAGAACGTGCGCGAAAAATCCGACCCGATCGAACGCCTCGCCAAGGAATTGGAGGCCGCCGGTGTCTCCGAGGCCGAGCTGAAAGCGATCGACAAGGAAATCCGCACCATCGTCAGCGAAGCCGCCGACTTCGCCGAACAATCGCCCGAACCGTCGCTGAGCGAACTCTACACCGACGTTTTGGTGGGGGCGTATTAAGATGGCGATCGAACTCAAGATGCCCGCGCTGTCCCCGACGATGGAAGAAGGCACGCTCGCCAAATGGCTGGTCAAGGCCGGTGACACGGTGAAGTCGGGCGATATCCTTGCCGAGATCGAGACCGACAAGGCGACGATGGAATTCGAAGCGGTCGACGAGGGGACGATCGCGCAAATTCTGGTGCCTGAGGGCTCGGATAACGTGAAGGTCGGGACTGTCATCGCGACGATGAATGGTGAGGGGGAGGCGGCAGTGCCCACCCCGGTTGCTTCGCAACCTGTCCCTCCCGCAAGCGGGAGTTACGCCCAGATTACGAGCGCTGAAAAGACGTCCACCCCGCAGGCGGGGGGGACAGGTCCGCAGGACCAGGGTGGGCAGAGCCCCGAAACCAAGAAAGTAGAAACCGGCGCCCGCCAACTCTTCGAAGCCGCCAAGCAGCAGGAAGCGCCCGAATACTCCGGCCCGACCAAAAAAGTCACTCTCCGCGAAGCTCTCCGCGACGCGATGGCCGAGGAAATGCGCACCGATGACCGCGTGTTCGTAATGGGCGAGGAGGTCGCGCAATATCAGGGCGCGTATAAGGTCACGCAGGGTCTGCTCGAGGAATTCGGCGCGCGCCGCGTCATCGACACGCCGATCACCGAATACGGCTTTGCCGGCATCGGCACCGGCGCGGCGATGGCCGGCCTCAGGCCCATCGTCGAATTCATGACGTTCAACTTCGCGATGCAGGCGATCGACCACATCATCAATTCGGCGGCCAAGACCAACTATATGTCGGGCGGGCAGATGCGCTGCCCGGTGGTGTTCCGCGGACCCAACGGCGCGGCCAGCCGCGTCGGCGCGCAGCACAGCCAGAATTATGCGCCATGGTATGCCAGCGTGCCGGGTCTGATCGTGATTTCGCCATATGATGCCACCGACGCCAAGGGCTTGCTGAAAGCCGCAATCCGCTGCGAAGATCCGGTCGTGTTCCTCGAAAACGAGCTGCTTTACGGTCGCAGCTTCGACGTGCCCGACACCGACGACTGGGTCCTCCCCATTGGCAAGGCGCGCATCGCCCGCGTCGGCTCGAGCGTAACCATCGTCAGCTATTCGATCGGCGTCGGCCTCGCGCTCGAAGCCGCCGAACATCTGGCGGCAGAGGGCATCGACGCCGAAGTCATCGACCTCCGCACCATCCGACCGCTCGACACCGCGACGGTGCTGGCCAGCCTTAAAAAGACCAACCGCATGGTCATCGTCGAGGAAGGCTGGCCGACCTGCTCGATCGCGTCGGAACTCGCGATGGTCGCCATGGAACAGGGTTTCGACGACCTCGACGCGCCCGTCCTGCGCGTGTGCAACGAGGACGTGCCGCTGCCTTATGCCGCCAATCTCGAAAAATTGGCCTTGGTCACCAGCGCGCGCGTGATCGAAGCGGTCAAGGCGGTGTGTTACCGGTAACCTGCGCAACTCCACGCGTCATCCCGGACTTGATCCGGGGTCCATTTGTCCTCCATGCCGGACGGAGTGCCAATGGATCCTGACTTTCGTCAGGATGACGGTTGAGGATGCAGGGGAAGCTCACATGATCAACCGCCGCCACGCCATCACATCCGGCCTGACCCTAGCGGCCCTCGCCGCGCTCCCCACCGCCGCCTTGGCTGACACCTTGCCGCCCGCCATCGGCCGCGACGAACGCCTCCGCCGCCTCGACAAGGCGCGCGGGTTGATGCGCCAGAACGGCATCGGCGTCGTGGTGATCGAGCCCGGTTCGAGCCTCGACTATTTCACCGGCGTGCAATGGTGGCGCAGCGAACGCATCACCGCTGCGCTGATTTTCGCGAGCGGCGATCCGGTGATCGTCACGCCGTTCTTCGAAAAGCCGTCGGTCAGCCAGACGCTCGGCATTCCCGCCAGCGTGCGGACGTGGAACGAGGACGAAAGCCCGATCGCGCTGATGGCCTCGATCATTCGCGAACGCCGTGCGGCGGGCGCGGTCGGCATCGAAGAAACGGTGCGCTTCTTCATCAACGACGGTCTGGGCAAGGCCTTGCCCGGCACCAAACTCGTCAGTGCCAACCCCGTCGTGCGCGGATGCCGCATGATCAAGAGCGCGTCCGAACTCGCGCTGATGCAGGCGGCGTCGGACATCACCATCGCGGCGATCGGCGCGACGATGACGCAGGTTCGCGTCGGCATGACCCCCGACGATATCAACGCCATATTGACTCGCGAACATCAATCGCGCGGCGGCTCGGGTGGCGACGGCCTGGTCCTGCTCGGCGAAGCTGCGGCCTATCCGCACGGGTCGCACGCGCCGCAACACGTCGCCGAACGCGAAATCATCCTGATCGACGTCGGCTGCACCGTGCACGGCTATCAGTCGGATATCTCGCGCTCTTACGTTCTCGGCGGCCCGACCCCCGATCAGCAAAAGGTGTTCGACCAGGTCCGTCGCGGTCAACAGATTGCGATGACCACCGCGCGCGTCGGCGTGGCGGCGGGTGCGGTCGACGATGCTGTCCGACACCAGTACGAAGCGTGGGGCTATGGTCCCGGCTATGCGCTACCCGGCACCTCGCATCGCACCGGCCACGGCATCGGCATGGACGGGCATGAGCCGGTCAATCTGGTGCATGGGGAGGCGACGAAGCTCGCCGCCGGCATGTGTTTCTCGAACGAGCCGGGCATTTATGTTCCCGGCAAATTCGGCATCCGCGTCGAGGATTGTTTCCACATCACCGCTGCCGGGCCGAAATGGTTCAGCATTCCGCAGGAAACACTCGCTTATTCCGGCTGAACGCGGCTTGGCGTGACGGCTGCGGCCCGATACAGAGGGCGGGGGCATTTAGTGTATTGCGTCGCTAATACACCTATGCGATGAGGGGCTCATGAGCGCGAACTTAAAGAAGTTTGACGAAATGCGACTGGCCATGATCAACAGCCAGCTGCGTCCGAACAGCGTCGACGAACCGCGCCTGCTGCTGGCGCTCGATGCGGTGAAGCGCGAAGACTTCGTTCCTGAGGGCCGCCGCGCCACCGCTTATGCCGATGCGATGATTCCGCTGGGCGAAGGCCGTTTCATCAATTCGCCGTTGGTTACCGCTCGCCTGATCGCCGCGCTCAACCTGCGTGCGGGCGAACGCGTGCTGATCGCCGGCGACCATTCGGGCTACGCCGCCGCGGTGGTGAATCAACTTGCCGAGGCCGTGCCTGCCGATCACGCCAGTGGCGGAAACTATGACGCGCTCCTGATCGACGGGGCCGTTGCCGAAATTCCCGCCGCGCTCGTCAAGCAATTGCGCGACGGCGCGCGCGTCGCCGCCGGGATGCTCGACGGCCGCGTCACGCGGCTGGCGCAGGGGATCAAGCGCGCCGATGCCGTCCGCCTCGTCGCCTTCGGGGACGCCGATATTGCCATTCTGACCGACACGGTGCCTGTGCCGGTCTTCTCCTTCTGATCGAGGTCATCACGGTGAAACGAGTTCTGACTGCCCTGTTGATCGCCAGCTGTGCCTGGCCCGCAAGTGCGACGACGCTGCAAGAAGCGCTGGCCGAGGCGTATAAGAGCAACCCGACGATCACCGGCGCGCGGGCGAACCAGCGTGCTAATGACGAAAACACGACGATCCAGCGCGCGCGCGGGCTGCCGCAGATCAACGCCACAGCCAACTACAACGAATACCTCATCCGGGCGACGGGCAACTTCCAGTCCTCGCCGGCGCGCGGGTTTTTCGCGGGCTTTACCGGCAGCATCCCGGTGTATCAGGGCGGTGCCGTCAGCAACGGGATCAAGGCGGCGGACGCGCGCATCGATGCCGGTCGCGATACCCTGCGCGACAATGAATCCACGCTCTTCGCCAACGTCGTCGCCGCGTACATGGACGTGATCCGCGACGAAGCGATCGTCGGTTTGAACCAGAAGCAGGTCGAAGTGCTGAACGTGAACCTGCGCGCCTCACGCGACCGGTTTCAGGTCGGCGATCTGACCCGCACCGACGTCGCGCAATCCGAAGCTCGGCTGGCGCTGCAACGCGGTCAGCTGGAAAATGCCCAGGCGAATTTGATCACCAGTCGCGAAACCTTCATCCGCATCGTCGGTATCCCGCCGGTCGATCTGCAGGCGCCGCCGCAATTGCCCGGCCTGCCCGCCGATCCGCAAGGCGCGGTGACGACCGCGCTGCAGAACAATCCCGGCCTGCGCGCGGCGCAGAAAACGCGTGACGCCACGCGTTACGATACCGGCGTGGCGCGTGCGTCGCGGCTGCCGAAACTGTCGATCACCGGCCAGGATGGCTATTCGAATTATCTCGGCACGATCCCGACCGTGCAGGGTTTTTCGCAGTCGCAATCGACCAACACCGCGCAAGCCGGCGTCGCTCTCACCGTGCCGTTGTTCCAGGGCGGTGCGCCCGCCGCACAGGTCCGACAGGCGCAGGCGCGCGAGGGCGTGGCCCTCGAAAACGTTACCGCGACCGAGCGCAATGTCGTCGCACAAACGCGATCGGCTTACGCCGCATATGAGGCGTCAAACGCTCTCATCGTTTCCAGCCAGGCGGCGGTCGACGCCAACGCGCTCAGCCTGGAAGGCGTTCGCGCCGAAAACAGCGTCGGCAACCGCACGATCCTCGACATCCTCAATGCCGAGCAGGAATTGCTCAACAGCCAGGTCAATCTGGTGTCGGCGCGCCGCAATTCGTACGTCGCGGGCTTCTCGCTGCTCGCCGCGATGGGCCAGGCCGAAGCACGCGACCTCGGGCTCGACGCGGGCACACTTTACGACCCGGTTGTGAATTACAAGCGTGTGAAGGGCCGCATCTTCGATTACGACAGCGATCCGCGCCCTGAGCCGGTCGCGACGCGCACCGTGGATACGCCCGCGCAGACCTCGGTCATCACCGGTGAACCGGCCGTCGCGCCGCTGAAGAGCGGGCAACCCGATCCGACGCAGCCCGCCGTCGCTCAGCCGAAATAGCATGACCACCGGCGACGACGCGCCGTCGATGGATGCGATCCTCGCCTCGATCAAACGCATCATCGCCGAAGAGGTCGAGACCGTCCCGACGCAGCCGTTGCGCCGCGTTGGCACGCCCCCCGCCGACATTCTCGATTTGACCGAGGAGGCCGAACCGCTGGTTTCGCCCATCGCCGCAGAATCCAGTCGCGCGCGGCTCGACGCCTTGTCGGCGATGGTCGTCACGGCAAATCCGCACGGGTCCGACACGCTCGAAGGACTGATTCGCGACATGCTGCGCCCGATGCTCGCCGAATGGCTCGACGCCAAACTCCCCGCGATGGTCGAGCGATTGGTGGCGGTCGAGATCGAACGGATTACCGCGCGCAACTAGCCCTGTGACGCGCGTCCCGTTAAGCGGGCGTCGATGAGCGAACTGCCCAAGACTTTCGACCCCGCGGCAATCGAGGCGCGCTGGTATGCCCATTGGGAAAGCACGGGCGCGTTCCGGCCCGCGCGACCCGATGCCGAACCCTTCACCATCGTCATGCCGCCACCCAATGTGACGGGCAGCCTGCATATCGGCCACGCGCTGGACATTACCCTCCAGGATATCCTCGTCCGCCACGCGCGGCTGAAGGGCAAGGACGCCTTGTGGGTCGCCGGGACCGACCATGCCGGCATCGCGACGCAGATGGTCGTCGAGCGCGAAATGGCGCTGAGCCAGCAGAAGCGCACCGATTTCAGCCGCGAGGATTTCATCGCCAGAGTGTGGGACTGGAAGGCGGAAAGCGGCGGGCAAATCACCCGTCAGCTTCGTCGTCTTGGTGCCAGTTGCGACTGGTCGAACGAACGCTTCACGATGGACGAGGGTTTTTCCAAAGCCGTCCTGAAAGTGTTCGTCGATCTGCACCGCGAAGGGCTGATCTACCGCGACAAACGCCTGGTGAATTGGGATCCCGGTCTCGGCACCGCGATCTCCGATCTCGAGGTCGAGACGAAGGAGATCAAGGGCAGTTTCTGGCATCTGCGTTACCCGCTTGAGGATGGCAGCGGCTTCATCAACGTGGCGACTACACGTCCCGAAACGATGCTCGCCGACATGGCGGTCGCGGTGCATCCCGACGATGCGCGCTACACCGCGCTGGTCGGCAAGATGGTGCGTCTGCCGATCACCGGCCGCCTGATCCCGATCATCACCGACGAACATGCCGATCCCGCTTTGGGTTCGGGCGCGGTCAAGATCACCCCTGGCCACGACTTTAACGATTTCGAAGTCGGACGCCGCGCCGGGTTCAAGGCGGGCGAGATGCTCAACATGCTCGATGCCAAGGCGGCGGTCGTGCAGACTTCGGACGGTTTGATCCCCGCCGATTTCCTGGGCCTCAGCGGCGTCGAGGCGCGCAAGCTCGTGGTCCAACGCCTGAAAGGCGAAGGCTTCCTCATCCCCTTTACCGACAAGGACGGCAACGAACACGACGCCGAACCGCGCACCATCCAGACACCGATGGGCGATCGCTCCGGCGCGGTGATCGAGCCGTGGCTGACCGACCAATGGTATGTCGACGCCGCTAAACTCGCCGGCCCCGCGATCGACGCGGTCCGCGACGGGCGGATCAACGTTGTGCCCAAGACTTGGGAGAAGACGTGGTTTCAGTGGCTGGAGAATATCCAGCCATGGTGCGTGTCGCGGCAATTGTGGTGGGGTCACCGCATTCCGGCTTGGTATGCCGACAAACGAGTCGATGACAGGGACGATGAGTGGGACACATCTAAAGCCATCTTCGTCGCTGAAAACATCGAGTCACTGCATCAACAGCTTCGAGATTATTACGGGAGCGAGCCATACGCGTTGTATGACGACGAGCCGAGCCGTTGGGCTGAGACTCCGTCGTTAGAGAATATGACGAAAGTCGCTTTTTATGGGGTTCACCGTGACCCCGATGTGCTCGACACCTGGTTCTCCTCCGCACTCTGGCCCTTCGGCACACTGGGCTGGCCCGAACAGACGCCGGCGCTCGACAAACATTATCCGGGCGATGTGCTCGTCTCGGGCTTCGACATCCTGTTCTTCTGGGATGCGCGGATGGCGATGCAGGGCCTGCACTTCATGAACGAAGTGCCGTGGAAGACCCTGTATCTCCACGGTCTGGTCCGCGCGGCCGACGGCTCCAAAATGTCCAAGTCGAAGGGCAACACCGTCGATCCGCTCGGCCTGATCGACAAATATGGCGCGGATGCGCTGCGCTTCTTCATGGCGGCGATGGAAAGCCAGGGCCGCGACATCAAGCTCGATGAAAAGCGGCTGGAGGGCTATCGCAACTTCGCCACCAAGCTGTGGAACGCGTCACGCTTCGCTCAGGCCAACGGCATCGGCGGCGGCGCATTGCCCGACACGATCGCGCAACCGGTCAATCACTGGCTGATCGCGGAGGTGCAGAAAACCGTCGCCGCGCTCGATCTGGCGCTTGCCGATCTGCGCTTCGACGAAGCCGCGAACACGGTCTACCACTTCGTGTGGGACCGGTTTTGCGACTGGTATCTCGAACTGATCAAAGGCCAGATCGACGACGAAACCAAGGCTGTCGCGGGCTGGGCGCTCGACCGCATATTGGTGATGCTGCATCCGTTCATGCCGTACGTCACCGAGGAATTGTGGCACGCTTTGGCGGAGCGGGATCACGACCTGATCGTCGCAGACTGGCCGGTGGTCGATGCGAAGGCGGTGGACGCCGATGCCGTCGCGGAAATCGAGTGGGTCATCCGCTTGGTTGGCGAACTGCGCGCGGCGCGAACCGAACTCGGCGTGCCGCCCGCGGTGAAGCTGCCGCTGATGGTCAGCAATCAGAGCGCCGCGACCGAACGGGCGATCGATCGCAACTTTGGGATTCTGGCGCGGATGGCCCGACTGGAAGCGCCGGTTCGTGCCGATCCTCCTTCTGGCTCCGCTCAGATCGTTGTCGGTGAAGCGACCTATGCATTGCCGCTTGAAGGCGTCATCGATTTCGCCGCCGAAAGCGCGCGCCTCTCCAAATCCGCCGAGGCCGCCGAAAAGGAGGCCGCCTCGCTCGCCGGTCGCCTCAACAACCCGTCGTTCGTTGAACGCGCCAAGCCCGAGGCGGTCGAGAAAGCACGCGCCGATTATGCCGAGAAATCCGCCGAGGCCGAACGCCTCCGCGCCGCACTGGCGCGGTTGGGTTGATCCTACCCTAATGTTGTCACCCCGGACTTGATCCGGGGTCTATTTGCGCTCCGTTACAGACTGACGGCGAATGGACCCTGAAACGAGTTCAGGGTGACGATTTCTTGTGTATGGAGCGGTCTATGGCCGACAGCGAACTCTCCGAAGAATTGGCCGCCCCACCCCCGCTGCGCCACGGCCAGCGCGACCTGACCGTCGGGCCGATCGCCATGACGCTGATCGCCTTCGCGTTGCCCACGCTCGGCGCGAACGTGCTGCAATCGCTCAACGGGTCGATCAACGCGATCTGGATCGGCAATTTTCTGGGTGAGGCCGCGCTCGCCGCGACCAGCAACGCCAACATCGTCATGTTCCTGACATTCGCGGCGGTGTTCGGCCTCGCCATGGCCTCGACGATCCTGATCGGACAGGCGATGGGCCGGCGCGATCTGGACGCGGCGAAACGCACGCTGGGCACCTCGTTCGGCATGGTTGCGCTGATCGGCGTCGTCACCGCGATCATCGGCTATCTCGCCGTTCCCGCCTTGCTGCGCGCCCTGGCGACTCCCGCCGCCGCCTATCCGCTGGCGGTCGCATATACGCGCGTGATTTTCCTCGGTCTGCCGTTCATTTTCCTCAACGTCCTGCTCTCGAGCGCAATGCGCGGCGTGGGCGATGCGATGACGCCGCTCAAGGCGATGATCCTCAACGTCGCGATCGATGCGGGCCTCAATCCGTTCCTGATCCGCGGCTGGGGTCCGTTTCCCGAAATGGGCATTGCGGGTTCGGCGACCGCGTCGCTCGTCGCCAGCGTCGTCACGACCGGCGTGCTGATCGCCTATCTCTACCGCAAGCGCCTGCCGCTCGCGCTGCGCGGCGCGGAGATGCACTATCTGCGCCCCGACTGGCCGCTCGTCCGAATCATCGTCGGCAAGGGATTGCCGATGGGTTTCCAGATGGTCGTGCTGTCGCTCGGCATGTTGCTGATGATCGGACTGGTCAATCGCCAGGGCGTCGACACCACCGCCGCGTACGGCGCGATCGGGCAATTGTGGGGCTATATCCAGATGCCCGCGCTCGCGATCAGCGCGGGCGTGTCGGCGATGGCGGCACAGAATATCGGCGCGGGCAAATGGGATCGGGTCGAACGCACCGCGTGGGCCGGATCGGCGATCAATCTCGGCATGACGGGTACGCTGGTGCTGCTGATCTATCTGACCGATCGGCCGCTGCTCGGGCTGTTCCTGACCGCCAGCAGCCCGGCAGTGCCGATCGCGGTGCACATCCACAATCTCGCCAGCTGGAGCTTCCTGTTGTTCGGCGTCTCGATGGTGCTGGGGGCGGCAATGCGCGCCAACGGGGCGGTGGCTGTGCCGCTGGTCATCCTGATCTTCGCGATGTTCCCGGGGAGACTGGGCTTTGCCTATGGCCTGTTGCCCAGCCTCGGTGCCGATGCCTTGTGGTGGGCCTTTCCGTTCGGCTCCGCAATCAGCCTGGTCTTGACGACCCTCTATTTCCAATATGGCGGTTGGCGCCGACTGAAGATGCAGGAGAAAGCCGCATGACCTCTTATCCCGCGCTCCGCATGCGCCGAACGCGCTCGGCCCCGTGGAGCCGCGCGCTGCATGCGGAGACGATCCTCGCGCCCCAGCATCTGATCTGGCCGCTGTTCGTGACCGAGGGGCAGGGGGTCGAGGATCCGATCGCCAGCCTGCCCGGCGTGTCACGCTGGTCGGTCGATCGCATCGGCGAGCGGGCTAAGGAGGCGCGCGACCTCGGCATCGGCGTGATCGCCTTGTTCCCGAATACTCCACACCAGTTGCGGACGGCGGGCGGCGAGGAAGCGCTCAATCCGGACAATCTGATGTGCCGCGCGGTGGCGGCGATTAAGCACGCCGCCCCCGAAATCGGCGTGCTGACCGATGTAGCGCTCGATCCTTACACCGCGCACGGCCATGACGGGTTGGTCGACGATGCGGGCTATGTCCTCAACGACGCCACGACCGACGTGCTGGTCGCGCAGGCGCTGAACCAGGCGGCGGCGGGCGCGGACATCATCGCCCCGTCGGACATGATGGACGGTCGCGTCGGGCTGATCCGCGACGCGCTTGAAGGCGAAGGCCATCACAACGTCCAGATCATGGCCTATGCCGCCAAATATGCCTCGGCGTTCTACGGGCCGTTCCGCGACGCGGTCGGTTCGGGCGGGCTGCTCAAGGGCGACAAGAAGACCTACCAGATGGACCCCGCCAATGCCGAGGAAGCGTTGCGCGAAGTCGCACTCGATCTCGACGAAGGCGCGGACAGCGTGATGGTCAAGCCGGGCCTGCCCTATCTCGACATCGTCCGCCGCGTGAAGGAACGCTTCGAAGTGCCTGTCTTCGCTTATCAGGTGAGCGGCGAATATGCGATGATCGAGGCGGCAGCCGCAGCGGGCGCGGGGGACCGCGACGCGCTGGTCCTTGAAACGCTGATGTCGTTCCGCCGCGCCGGATGTTCGGGCGTGCTGACCTATCACGCCGCCCACGCCGCGCGCTTGCTCGGGAAATGATCGAGACCGAACGCCTGGTCCTCCGCGCGTGGCGCGATGACGACCGCGCACCCTTTGCGGAGATGGGGCGGGACCCGCAGGTGATGGCGACGCTCGGCCCGTTGATGACCCGTGAGGACAGCGATGCGGCGATCGACCGGATGATGGCGTATCAGGCCGCACACGGCCATTGCTTCTGGCCCGTCGAACGGCGCGAAGACGGCATGTTCCTCGGCTTTTGCGGCTTAAAGCAGGGGCCGGACGACACACCGATTGCCGGGGAAACCGAAATCGGTTGGCGGCTGCGGTCCGACATGTGGGGCCGAGGCTATGCGCGCGAAGCTGCCGAAGCGACGCTCGCCTGGGGCTGGGCCCATCTCGATCGCAACAGTATCTACGCCATCACCACGCCGGACAACTCGCGCAGCTGGGGGCTGATGGAGCGGCTGGGCATGACCCGCCGCCACGATTTGGATTTCGATCACCCCGGCGTGCCCGACGACAGCCAGCTCAAGGCGCATCTGACCTACGCAGCGAGCCGCCCGCGATGACGTGGCTGATCTCGATCGAGGGCCACACGCCCAAACTCGCCGACGACGTATTCGTCGCCCCCGGATCGCATCTGATCGGCGATATCGAAATCGGTGCCGGTTCGAGCATCTGGTATAATTGCGTCCTGCGCGGCGACGTGAACCGCATCCGCATCGGCGCGCGCACTAATGTGCAGGACGGCACGGTGATCCATGTCGATTCGCCCAAACCGGGAACCGAGGCCGGGCTGCCGACGATCATCGGCGACGACGTGCTGATCGGCCACATGGTCATGCTGCACGGCTCGATCCTCCACGACCGCGCACTCGTCGGGCTGGGCAGCATCGTCATGGACGGCTGCATCATCGAAAGCGACGGGATGCTCGCTGCGGGCGCCATGCTGACACCCGGTAAAGTGATTCGCGAACGCGAATTATGGGTCGGTCGCCCTGCCAAATTTTTGCGCATGCTCAGCGATTCGGAGGTCGCTGGAAATAAGCTGGGCGTCGCGCATTATGTCGAAAACGCCCGCCAGCATAAGGCCGCGCTCGGGCTTTAACGCAGCCGCGCGTCCTGCCGGTCGAGGATTGCCTGAACCTTGGCCTGCGCGGCGGTGAGCGCGGCGGCATCGGCGCTGCTCTCCGCCGCCAGCGCCAGCCGGTCCAGCTCGCTCAACGCATCGAGTGTCGGAATCCGCGCACTTTCCAGCGCCGAAAGCGCGGTCTGCGCCGCCACATACGCCTCGCTGCCCGACGCGGCCGTCAGCCCGCCCAGCGCCGCGCGGTTGGCGGCATAGACCTTAACTTGCGCCGCTTCGCCCGCATCCGCCTGCGCCAGCAACCGCACGATATCCGCCTGCGTCGCGGTCGAAGCCTGCGCCGCCACGACGCCCGCGGTTTCGCCCGGCGGATCGTCAATCCTGACCTTCTCCGCCGCCCGCGGTAACAACGATGGCGGTGGCGGACCCGAAGGCGTACAGGCGGCAAGGATGATAGGCAAAGCAAGCGCGACGCGGTTCATAACCTCGCCCTAACGCGCTGCACGGGGTTGCGCCACCGCGCCATTCCCGATACCAGCCGCCGCTCTGCGCGCCCGTAGCTCAGCTGGATAGAGCATCAGACTACGAATCTGAGGGTCGGACGTTCGAATCGTTCCGGGCGCGCCAATTCTTCTGCGATTGACCTTGGCCGGGTCCGCGTCCTAATTCGGGACGGGGGCGGACCATGCTCGACGGCTTGAAGCGACTGCGATTGTTGTTGCCGCTGGCCGCGCTCGTCGGGCTGGCCGCGCCGTGCCTCGCCGCCGACACCAATCCGCACATCGTTCTTCAATCCAGCTCGGAGGCCGAAAGCGCCGTCGAGGCTGCGGCTTGGACGCCCGACGGCAAATACGTGCTGACGGTGAACGGTTTTGCTCGCGCCTTGGTCATCTGGGAAGCGGCGACGGGGCGCGTGATCGACCGCACTTTGCTCCCCGCCGACGCCGACGCCTGGTTGAACGGGATGCTGCAAGTGCAGGGTATTTCCGTATCGGCGGATGGCCGGACGGCGATGGTCCGCGGCACCGGCGTCGACGTCAAATTCGGCGATTTCCCGGTGGAACGCGACTATCAGGTCGACTTACGGACGCGGATCGCGACCGTATTGCCTCGCGGCAAGGCGCTAGCCGCCAGTGGCGGTGCGCTCGGTTTTGCCGCGCGTCAGGCAGCGCTTGCGACGATCTTCGAACGGGGCACGGAGATGACGCTGGCGGCGGCGGAGAAGGCCTTGCCGCGCCTGCCCCGATCGCCCGACGGTAAGCAGGGCCTCAAACGCACCGAGGAGGGGTTGGCGATCGTCGGCCCGGGTGGGCGCACGCTGCTCAACGACAATGCGCTCGGTTTCGCCGATGCTGATCTGGCACCCGACGGCCATATGCTGGTGACGGTCGAGCAGACCAAGAATGACGAAGGCGGCGGCAAGGTTTCGACGACGGTCCTGCGCTACGACATCACGGCGGGGCGGTTCCTGCCCGATCTCGACGTTCCCGGCGTGTATGGGACGGTTCGTTGGCTCGATGATGCGCGTATTCTGGTCGCGACCGGTGCCGCATCACAGGATCGCGACAACGAGGACGCCGACGACAGCGCGCCACTGTCGCCCTCGCTCGTCATCGATACGGCGAGCGGCAAGACCGTCGCGACGCTGGCCGGACGTTGCTACATCGCCCCCATCGTCGGCGGCTTCGTCGCGGCGGACGCCGGAGCCTGCCGTCACGGGGTCAAGGGTGGCACCACGGTGCTGGTCAGCGACGGCGCGACCTGGCGCCCGCTCAAACTCGCGGATTACGCTGGCAAGACGATCAACGGCATTGCGGCGTCGCCCGACGGCAAGCTCGCTGCCATTATCCTAGTCACCGGCGTCAACCAGAGCATCCTCGTCGTGGTCGATGTCGCCACCGGCAAGACGGTGGATGAATTGTCCTTCGGCAAGGATCAGAAGGTGGCGGTGATCATGAGCATGGCCTTCACCCCCGACGGAAAGCAGCTGATCGTCGCGGCCAATGGCGGCGCGGTGGCGTGGAAATTTGGAGAGGGGCAACCGCGCGAAGTGATGCTGACGACCAGTGTCCCGCAATTGATGGCTACCGACGGCACGACCGTACTGATGTCGTCCGTAATCGACTCTCGGATCAACCGCGCCAATCTCGTGACTGGCGCGGCACTGCCGCCGATCGAGCTCGCCAACGCGGTTGCTGGCGGCTTCCTGCCCGGCAAGCCGATCTTCTGGTCGGCCTCCGGGGTCAGCGGCATCCGTCTGTGGAACACGCGCAACTGGCAGCCGATCCTGACGCTGTATCCGATCAACGGCGGCGATTTCGTCGCGGTCACGCCCGATGGCCGCTACGACACCAATCTCGGCCCCGATGCGTCGCAGTTCCGCTGGATCGTGCCCGATGCGCCGTTCCAGAGCCTGGGACCACAGACCTTCATGCGCGACTATTTCACGCCGCGTCTGGCCGACAAGACGGTCAGGTGCACCGTGGCAAACGATTGTGCGAAGGTGTTGCCGCCGCTGCCATCGCTCGCCAGCCTCAACCGCGTGCTGCCCGCATTGAAGATCGTCTCGGTGGACGAGACCAAGCCCGGCTATGCCTCGGTCTGGGTCGAAGCACGCGACGTTACGCAACCGGATGCCGCCAATGGCAAGACGCGTTCGGGCCTGTACGACGTCCGCCTGTTCCGCAACGGGCGCTTCGCCGACCATAACCCGGTCGAGACGAACGAGGTTCTGCACCAGAATCTGGCCGATTGGCGCCGCCTCAACGGCTTTGCCGGGGGTGCCGATGCCAATGGCGTGAGCAAATTCTACTTCGAGGTGCCGCTGCCGACCGGTGCCGGGCAGGGCAAGCAACTCTTCACGGCCTATGCCTTCAACGAGGACCGGGTGAAAAGCGACACGGCGCAATTCGAATTCACCGCCAAACCCCGCACGCCGCGCCAGCCGCGGGCCTATATCGTGACGGTCGGCATCGACGATTATGACGACCCGCGGCTGAAGCTCGATTTCTCGGTCGCCGACGCGCATCTGCTGTTCGAACGCTTGGCCGTGATCCCGGGATACGAGGTTCATCGCCTCGATTTGACCAGCACCCCGACACGACGGGTGACGCGCGAAGCACTGGGGGCGGCATTCGGGATTATGGCCGGGATCGGCGAATTACCCGAAACTAAAGCCGCACTGAAGGACTTCGACACCTCGGGCATGGCGCAAGCGACGCCCGACGATCTCGTCATCATTAGCTGGTCGGGACATGGCTGGGCCGATCCGCAAGGCGATTTCTTCCTCGTGCCGAGCGACGCGCGATGGCCCGCCGACGGCAAACCCGACGTCGGCAGCCTTATATCCGCCGCCGACCTGACGATGCTGCTGCGCGATGTGCGCGCCGGCGAAATCGCCTTCGTCATCGACGCGTGTCACTCGGGTGCCAGCGTCGACACGGCGGCTTTCAAACCCGGCCCGATGGGCGATCCCGGCCTCGGCCAATTGGCTTACGACAAGGGCATGCGCATCCTCGCCGCGACCCAGGCGAGCGATCTGGCGATCGAGGATGCGCGCGTCGGGCAGGGGTTGTTGACCTACGCGCTGGCCGGTGAGGGCGTGACCGCCACTGGCGGCAAGGCCGACCTCAATCACGACGGCCGCATCACGCTCGACGAATGGCTGCGCTATGCGGTGCAGCGCCTGCCCTCGCTCAGCGCCGATGTGACCCTCGGCAAGCTCGCCAGCGCGCGGGGGTTCGATCGCGGGCCGAACGCGCCGGTCGCCAAGGCACAGGAGCCCGCTTTGTTCGACTTTACCGGCGAACCCAGCCCGGTGGTCCTGCGCACAGGCATGAAATGACGCGGCTGCTGATGGCCCTTGCCGTGCTGGTATCGACGCCCGCCGCCGCCACGATCCGCGCGCTGTTCGTCGGCGTGAACCAGTATCGCTATTCGCACACGCACAATCCGGACGGGCAGTTCGAAGACCTCAAAGGCACGGTCAACGACGTCACACACATCAAGGATGCGTTGCGGACGGCCTATCAACTCGACCTCGACCGCCCGGACAAGGGCTGCGTGTCGCGCAACGCGGTCTCGACGACCCTGACCGACGATTGCGCCACGCGCGCCGCGCTGATCGACGAGCTCGACGCGCGCATTGCGCAGTCCGCGCCGGGCGATACGCTGTTATTCTATTATGCCGGGCATGGCGCGACGGTGCGTGACGATGTCGAGCACGATCAGGCGTCGGGCTATGACACCACCATCCTGACCACCGACGCGCGCCAGCCCGGTGCGGATGCGAGCGCGGAAATCCTCGACCGCGATATCGGCGCGATCATCGACCGCGCCACGGGGCGTGGCATCAACGTCGTGACGATCTTCGACAGTTGCTATTCCGAAAGCGGCACGCGCAATTTCGGCATCAACACCCCCGAAGGACGCGCGCGCGATGCACCGAAGCTGATCGGCACGGCACAGTCGATCCCGCTATCCGCTTTGCCGGCAGCAGGGTCGCAGGCCGTTCAGGGCTATCGCGTCCACCTCGCCGCCGCGCGCGAAAGCCAGAAGGCGCGCGAAACCGGGCAGGGCAATGCCGTCTCCGGCGTCTTCACGACGCAATTGGCCGCGACGTTGCTCGACCTGCGCGGGGCGACCTTCGACGACATCCTTACCGAAACCCGCCGCAAGGTCGAGGAGGTCGGGCAGGGCAGCCAGAGCCCGCGCGGCAGCGGTGCCCTGACCGCGCGACTGGGTGGTGCGGTCAGCCATGTCACGGTGCTCGATGCCGCGTCGGATGCGACCGGCGTGACCATCTTCGGGGGGCGGCTTTCGGGTGTGACCGTCGGTTCGCGCTTCGCCGTATTTGCCGGGTCGAGCCAGGCGGTGAGCGACGCCGCGCCGCTGGCCACCGGCAATGTCACGACGGTCACGCCGGCGACCGCCACGCTGTCTCTCGACAGCGGCGCGCCGGACTTGCCGAAGCGGCTGGTCGTGCGCGAGCTTCAGCATGCCTTTGGCACCCGCGCGCTGACGATCCGCAATCTCGCGCCGCCCGCCGACCGCGCCTTCGTCTCGAAAGCGATCGCGGACGGCCGCGTCGCCACCGAAGCCGAGCCCGCCCAATTGATGATTAAGCAGGGGGTTCACTCGCCGACGGTGAGCCTGGTGACGGTCGGGGGACAAGTATTGGCGGACCTCGGTCTGGCCGCCGATCCGCGCTTCTCCGCGATCCTTGCGCAGGAGGCCGGCAAGGTCGCGCGTGTCAACGATCTGATCGGACTGCGCACCGCACCCGACAGCGCGCAGCTCGCCTTCTGCATCAGCAACGACATGGATTATGATTTGATGAGCTGCCCGCCATTGGAGACGGGCAAGCGCCGCCAGATTTTCGTTCGGCAGGACGCGCGCCTGACGGTACGCAACCTGACCGACCGCAAGCGCTATGTGTACGTCTTCGGCATCGACGAGAAATTCGGCGTGGACCTGATCCTGCCCGAGGGCGCGCAGGCCGATCCGATCGATGTGTCGCGGCCGCTCACGACGCGTCTGCCGCTCAGGCCGACCAGCGCGGGACCCTATCGGTTCGTGACCGTCGCGACCGATCAGCCGATCGACGCGGCGGCGTTTCAACAATCCGCGACCGGTGCGCGCGGTGGAAATTCGTGCGCCAATGCCTTGCAGCGCGCGCTGTGCGCGGTGATGCAGGGCACGCGCGATCCCGATGCCCCGAAAGTGGGTGACTGGACCGCGATCGTCACGGACGTCGATGTCATGGGGAAGGCACCCGAATGAAGCATTGGTTGTTGGCAACGCTTTTGCTGGCCGGGACGGCGATCGCGCAGGATGTGCCGCGACCAACCGGAGGCGGCGGCGAAGACGATGGCGGCCGTGTCGTCGGCGGGGAGGACGCGCCGCTGGGTAGCGCGCGTTTCCAGGCCGAAATCTATTGGACCGTAGCTTTCTCCGAAGAACAGGTGCGCGAGGATCGCCAGCTCCGCTTCGGCGCGCCGGGCAAGCTTTATCTTGCCGACAAGGCACCTTGGGATCTCGCACACCATTGCGGCGGCGCGGTGATCGCGCCCGATTGGGTGCTGACCGCCGCGCATTGCGTCGCGGGCTCGCCCAAATATCCGTTTCTGACCACGCGCCGCGTTCGGCTGGGAACGCAGGATTTGACCCGGGGCGGGGCGACGTACCAGATCGACCGCGCGGCGATCAACGCCAATTGGACGAAGGACGGCAAGCGCGACGACATCGCGTTGCTGCACATCGTGCGCGACGCGCAGACGGTGGCGATCGACCCCGCGCGGATCGTGCCGATCCGGCTGATCGGGACATTGCCGAATGATCGCATGACGGCGCCGGGTGACGAGGTGTCGGTCACCGGCTGGGGCAAGACCAAGGTGACCGGCCGCAACGATGGCCAGCTGGCGCGCGACGGCACGGTCAACAAGGGCAGCCCGATCCTGCAAGTGCTCAGCCCGCTTTACGTGATGGACAAGGCGCAATGCGCGCAGTTGCCCGATTATGCCGGCCGCTTGTCGTCGGGCAGCATGTGCGTCGGCGCGCGTGAAGCGGGCAAGGACAGTTGTTCGGGCGACAGCGGTGGCCCGCTGACTCGCGTACAGGGGCGTGACAAGGTTCTGGTCGGGCTGGTCAGCTGGGGCGTCGGTTGCGGATTGCAGGGCGTGCCCGGCATCTACACCGACACCAGCCAGTATCTGTCGTGGATCGAACGCGCCAAGCGCGTCCCCGCCGGAACGGTGACGCCGGTCGGCTGATCATGGCGCGTATCTTCATCTCCTATGCGCGCGCTGACCGTGAACAGGTCGCGCCGATCGCCGATGCGCTCGCCAAAGCCGGGCACGACGTGTGGTGGGACACGCTGATCGACGGCGGCACCGCCTTCGCCAAAGAGATCGAGACCCAGCTCGCCAGTGCCGACGCCGTCGTCGCGGTGTGGAGCAAGACGTCGATCGAATCCGATTGGGTGCGTGACGAAGCGGCGGCGGCGCGCGGGCGCAAATGCCTGGTCCCGGTCAGCCTCGATGGCAGCGAGGCTCCACTCGGCTTTCGCCAATATCACACCATCGGCTTGTCGAAATGGCGCGGGCGGGCCGACGCGCCCGAAATGGACGCGCTGCTGCGCGGCATTGCCAGTTGCGGCACCGGCCTGATCCCGCTCAAACAGCATGAACCCCGCCGCCAGCCGGTCGTCTCGCGCCGCAATCTGTTGATGGGCGGCGGTGTTGCGGCGGTCGCCGCGGCATCGGGCGCGGTGTGGTGGTTGCGACCGTTCGGCCAGGGCAGTTCGGGCAATTCGGTCGCCGTCCTGCCGTTCAGCAACCTCAGCGGCGATCCGCAACAGGCCTATTTCTCCGACGGCCTGTCCGAAGAAGTGCGTTCGGCTCTGTCGCGCAACGCGCGGCTCAAGGTCGCGGCGCCGACATCCTCCAACGCCTTTCGCAACAGCGATCAGGATGCCCGCGCGATCGGCGGTAAACTGGGCGTCGCGTTCCTGCTTCAGGGCAGCGTGCGCCGCGCCGGCGATACCGTGCGCGTCTCCGCCGATTTGATCGACACCGGCAGCGGTTTTTCCAAATGGAGCCAGACCTTCGACCGCAAGCTGACCGACATCTTCGCGGTGCAGAGCGAGATTGCCGGGACGGTGGCCCAGGCGCTGGACAGTGCGATGGCGCCGGGCGACGCCGGTCCGATCGGCGGCACGACGGACGTCGCCGCTTACGAAGCCTATTTGCGCGGGCGCGCGTTGCTCGATCAGCCGACGGGTGAAACCAGCGACCGTGCCGCGCTCAAACTGTTCGAAACCGCCATCGCCGCCGATCCCGATTACGCCGCCGCCCGCGCCGCGCGATCGCGCGCGCTGATCGTGATCTCCAGCCTGTGGTCGACGACCGGCCAGCTCGACGGCCTGACCCGTGAGGCGGTGGCCGAGGCACAGCGCGCGATCAAGCTCGCCCCACAGCTGTCCGACGCGCAATCGGCGCTGGGCTTCGCGCTGGCTTATGGCCGCCTCGACGTGCGTGGCGCGCACGCCCCGTTCGAAGCCGCGCGCCGCACCGGACAGGGCAATGCCGACGTGCTGGTGCGCTATGCCCAATTCGCCACGCGTACCGGCGATTTCGAGGCAGCGCGCACGGCCATCGAACGCGCGCTCACCCTCGACCCACTCAACTCGCGTGCGTGGCGGGTCCAGGGGGCGTTGTTCTACGCCCAGAAACGCTTCGCCGAATCGATCGCCCCGGTGGAAAAGGCGCTGGCACTCAATCCCAAGATCACGGTCGCCAGCGCGGCGATCGGCGATGCGCTGATCCTGTTGGGACAGCCGGAGGCGGCTTTGGCGCGCTACCGTGCCGAACCGGGTGCCTCGTTCCGGCTGGCAGGGCTGGCAATCGCGCTGCGGCGAACCGGTGATACACTGGGCGCCGACGCCGCGATGCATGACTTGCTGGCGATCGGGGACAGCGCTTCGTACCAGCAGGCCCAGGTGCGCGCGCAATGGGGTCAGCCCGATGCTGCACTGGATTTGCTCGATCGCGCCTGGCGCACGCGCGATTCCGGATTGCTCTACTTGCGTAACGATCCAATGATGGACAGTCTGCGCGCGAATCCGCGGTTCACTGCGCTGTTGCGGGATATCGGATTCGCCTAAAGGGAGGTGGACGATGAAGAAGCTGGTTCTTTCGATCGCGCTGGGTGGGGCGGTCCTGACGATGGCGGCCTGCAAGAAGCATGACGCCGCAGCCGAGAATGCCGCAGCCAACGTCGCTGACGCGAATGCCGCCGACATGGCGACCGACGCCAATGCGATGGGCATGTCCAATGCGGGTAGCGCGGAGCCGATCGACAATGCGGCCAACGCAGCGATGTCGATGGAAACGACGACCAACAACAGCGGCGACCGGGAAAATAACGGCGATCGTAAGTGAAGTGACGCGGGGCGAGCCAGTGGCTCGCTCCGCCGTCTAACCCGGCGCGGCTTAGCCCGGAAGCGTCAGCGGTCTTGCATGATAGGTGTGCAGCCAGGTCGCCAGATCGCGCGTCAATAAATCCGCCGCGCGCCGTGTTCGCCGCGTCAGCGTGTCGAAGTCGAGCGCATCGGCCGCGATCACCGTCTTGAGCGTCACCAATTGCGCAGCAAGTCCCGCGCTGCGTTCGCTGGTTCCCGCCAAATCGCCTTGCATCCGGATGCCGTAAATCGCCGCGCCGATCGCTGGCAACGCGGCGCTGATGATCGTCGCGGCGAGGCCCACCGGCTTGGCGACATGCTCGAAGGTTTCAGGATCGAATGCGGCGGCGAGTTTGAACACCAATATCAGGACGCAGACCGCCGCCGTGGTGATGAACAACGCGCCGCCCAATTTGTGCAGCCGATGTTCCAGCCGATGCATCCGTGCCGCATCGCCCCGCAAATAGCCAATCTGGTCGTCGATCAAATGGGTCAGCGCGCCGCGCACGCATTCGAGGTAGTTCGCATCGACGCGAACCGTTGGCAGGCCGATTTGCCGCGCAGTGGCGCGCGCATACCAGCCCACCCAGCCGCGCTGCGCCGAAGCCTCGGCTCTCAGATCGAGATCGCCGAGCTGCGCACCGATGGTCAGCACGCGCAGCCGTTCGGCTAGGTGGCGATGATCCAGCCAGCGGCGATGCCATTGCGCACGGTTGCCCGCACGGGTCACCAGCAGGATGGCACCGATCACGACGACCTCGCTGGCGATCAGCAGCGGCTTGAGCGCCGGCGGCAGGACCAGGCCCATCAGCGACAGGATCACCGCCAGCGCGGCGAAGGTGAAGTTGGTCACATAGCCCGACCGGAACAGCCGGGCGAGCGCGCTGCCGGTCCGATCGGCGGAGACGAAGCGCGGCGTGACGATGCGGGCGAGCACCGGGGAGAAACAGGTTTCGGGCGGCGCCGCGGGCGGCTCACTCACCGGAGCCTTGCCACCGCGCGCCATCGACCGCAGCAGCCAGGGATAAGCGAACGCGAACCAGCGCTCCCGTTCGACCACGCCACTGGTGAAGCGGTCGAGCATCGCCCGCTCGGCCGCCTCGGACGGCGCGGCAAGAAGGTGCGCGATCAATACGGGCAAGCGCTCAAGGCCCGCGCGTGGCACGGTATCGACGGTTTGCTGGCCGAGATCGTGCTCCTCCAACCGGTCCCACAGCAATCTGGGCGGATGCGCCGCCGCGGGATCGATATGGATAACGGGAATGCCCGCGAGCACGGCCTCGGCGACGATCTGCGCCGCGCCGCCGCGTCCGCGCCCCGCGCCGCCGTCCCATACCGCGACGAGCACGTCGCTCTGCGCGAGGACGACCCGACCAACGCGTTCATAGGCCGCGCCGTCATGCGCACGGTCTCCGGGCAGTTCGAACACCGCGCTCGCCGAACTCAGCGCGTCCTGATACTCCGTGCGCTCTGCACCTTCGGCAAAATCCCTCGCAAATTCGTCACGTGCGAAGGGCAGCACGGCATCGAGCAGCCAGCCGCGCGTCAGCCCGGCATGCGCCGCGATCATGTCCGCGCCCTCGGCCAGCCCGGTAATCAGCCGGGTTGCTTCGACGGTGACGTCGGACGTCGCGGTTTCAATGGCCGCGAAGACCTGGACCACCGTCGCGGACAATTCCGCCAGGTCGATATCGCCCAGGCGTTCGAGCCGGTGCCCGGTCACGCCGATGCCCAGCGTCTGACGCGGCTGCAGATCGTCCCCCTCGCTCATCCCTGACGCGCTAGAGGAGGGCCGCGCGACCGGTCAATGGCGGTCGGCGGGCACGAGGTCTCCGCGCACATCGACGGGGCTCGCGGCGGGACGTTCGTTCACGCCGTAATCGCGCGGCCATTCCTTGGGCCGGTGCAACGTGCCGAACAGCCAGTCGAGCAACGGCAGCATCGACGCGAAGTTGCGGTCGATCGGCTCCCCGCGCGTGTGATGCCAATGGTGGAAATGCGGGGAGGACAGCACGTGTTCGAGCGGGCCGAGGCGGATGCGCGCATTGGTGTGGAGCAGGAAACCCCACACCGTGCCGACCAGTACCACCAGGATCGCGGGCAGCGAGTTGGTGCCCGACGTCCCGGCCAGCCCGAGAAGGTACAGCGGAACCAGCCCGCACAGCCGCTCGAACACGAAATCGACCGGATGTGCGCGCGTGTTGACCAGCCAGTCGATCCGTTCCGGGCGGTGATGCACCGCGTGATATTGCCACAGCAACGGCCAGCGGTGCGCGAGGCGGTGGCCCCAGTAAAAGCCGATCTCGCCGACCAGGAACGCCAGTGCCAGCCGCACCCCGAGCGGCAGGCCGGCGACCGCCGCATAATAGCCGCCGGGAACGACCAACTTCGCCGCCGAGACCAGTGCCGCGAGCGGTGCCGCCAGCAGCACCGCGGGGATCAGACTGCTGAGGAAATAAAAGCCGAGATCCTCGACCGTCTCGCGGCGGCGGCGCTTGATCGGGCGCAGCGCCAGCCAGCGTTCGAGCGGCACGAAGATCACCGCGAGCAGCGCCAGCCAGATGGTCAGGCGGAACAGGTCGACGAGCAGGAATCGGATCATGCGCGCACCCTTAACACGAAACAGGGCGCCCCGCGGCAGCGGGACGCCCTGTTCGCATCACTCGTGATTGATCAGGCGTAAACGGTTGTGCTGCGGCGACGGCGGCGTGACGCCATGCCCATCGCGCCGAAGCCCAAGAGCATCAGCGCCCATTGCGCCGGTTCCGGCACCGACAGCGACACGCCGTCGAGCAGCACGAACGGCGGCAGGCCGGCCGGCGTACCGAACGCCATGAAGTTCAGCGTCTCAGTGCTGCTGGTCGGCGAAAACTTAGCGTAGACCGTCTTCCAGCCGACAAAGCCCTGGTCGGGCAAAGCGAAGGTGGCGGTGGTCCGCGTGTCGCCGCCCAACGAATAGATGTAGCGATCGGTCGTCGGACCATGACGGTTCTGCAACTGCGTCGCCGCCCAATAGAATTTCAGCGTGTAGGTCTTGCTGGTGTCGAGCCCGGTGATCACCTGCCCGAAATTGGCGTTATACGCGCCCGCGCCGTCGCCGACGTGATCCGAATCGAAGCCGACGAAATTGCCGCCGTCGGGGCTCGATCCGGTGAAGGACGTGGCCAGCTTGGCGTTCTGGTCGCCATAACGGTTGAAGATCGTCTTGGTCGTCGCGCTGGCGACGTCGTTATAATAGAAATTGATGCCCTGCTCATTGGCATCGGGACCGGTGGCCGACCATCCGGTGACCGCGGTGGAGTTCCCCGACTGAACGCTGAATTCGAAGCCCGCGTAGTTCGAATTGACCGAGAAGCTCGACTGTTCGAAGCTGCCATTGGTGACCAGATTGACCGCCGCATTGGCCGGTGCGGTGACGGCGACGAACGCCGTGGCCGCGAGAAACGCTTTACCGAACATAGAAACCCCCACGAAAATACCCGACGGCACATACATGCCGCCGGGTCGATTTTCAATGCCGACTGTGTCTATGAGACAGCAAACCGTCCCGATACGGGACGGCGTGTTAAGCTGTAACGGTCGTCGAGCGACGCCGCCGCAGCGTCGCGCCCATCAGGCCGAAGCCGCCGAGCATCAGCGCCCATGACGCCGGCTCGGGCACGTTTGCGGTCAGCGAAAAGCCGGTGCCGTCATTGTTGGTGTTGCCCAGCGCGTTGACATAGAAATCGACCGTGTCGCCGGCGTTGAGCGCCAGCGCGGTGTTGACCGCGAACCGGTTGAATTCCGTCGTGCCGAGCGGGCTCGATGCGCCACCGGCGTTCGACGTGTAGCCGACCAGCACGCCGTCGCCGGCGCCGTTCGAGCTGTCGATCCGCGTGAAGCCGCCGTTGAACTTGTACGTCGCGGTCTGCGTCGCGGTGAAGCGAACCGTCGCGGTCGCACCCGGCAACGATTGCATGAACAACTGATCGGTCGGCAGGACGTTGGTGTAGAAAGTCAGCGGGTTGGACGCCGAGATGTTCTTGCCGACCACCGGGAAGGTATAATCGGCGCCGGGGGTGTTGTAGCACGCCAGCCCGGTCGTGCCGACGCAACCGTCCGCGACGAAATTCGGCAACTTGGTAAAGCCCGCACCGGTGCCCGACCCAAAGCTGAACACCGAATTGGCGGTGCCGAAGCTGGTCACGACATTCGCGGCCTGAGCCGACCCGGCGACCAGCAATGCGGTCGCGGCGATAACCTGCTTGAACATAAAATCCCCAATCAACTCAATCAGTTTGTGCCGTTAAGCAGTTGATAACCAAAACACAATGCCCCGCGAACGCGCCGCAGCTCCCCGCGCGTGTCATTTCGAGACGATTGCCTGATTTGCCTGATCGGCGGCGCACCCAAAACGCGAAAAAGGGGGCCGCATCGCTGCGACCCCCTCTTATCGACTATAAGCGTGTGGGGTTTAGTCTTCGCGGTTGCCCGTGAGGAATGCCGGTGCGAATTCGGGCGCAGGGCCTTCGTTGTTGCCGCCTTCGGGCGCGCGGTCGCGACCGCCACCATAACCACCGCCTTCGCGACGGGGACCACGGTCGCCGCCGCCGCCACCACTACGGGGGCCACGGTCACCGCCACCGCCACGCGTGCGGTCACCACGGTCACCGCCACCTTCGCGACGGGGTCCACGATCACCACCGCCGCCGCGGGGACCACGGTCGCCGCCTTCACGCGGTTCGCGCGCCGGGCGGGTGTCTTCCAGTTCGGCACCGGTTTCCTGATCGACGACACGCATCGACAGGCGCACCTTGCCGCGCGGATCGATCTCGAGGACCTTGACCTTCACGGCCTGGCCTTCGCTGACCACGTCGGTCGGCTTTTCGACGCGCTCGTTCTTCATTTCGCTGACGTGGACGAGGCCGTCCTTGCCACCCATGAAGTTCACGAACGCCCCGAAATCGACGATGTTGACGACCTTGCCGTCATACACCTTGCCGACTTCGGCTTCCTCGACGATGCCCTTGATCCAGTTGATCGCGGCTTCGATCTGGCTGAGGTCGGACGAGCTGACCTTGACCAGACCTTCGTCGTCCACATCGACCTTGGCGCCAGTGGTGGCGACGATCTCGCGGATCACCTTGCCGCCGGTGCCGATGATGTCGCGGATCTTCGACTTGTCGATCTGCAGCGTCTCGATGCGCGGGGCATGTGCCGACAGCTCTTCACGGGTGTGGTCGAGTGCCTTGGCCATTTCGCCGAGGATGTGCGCACGGCCTTCGGACGCCTGCTTCAACGCCTGCTTCATGATCTCTTCGGTGATGCCGGCGATCTTGATGTCCATCTGCATCGTGGTGATGCCTTCGGACGTGCCCGCCACCTTGAAGTCCATGTCGCCCAGATGATCTTCGTCGCCGAGGATGTCGCTGATGACAGCAAAGTCCTTGCCTTCGAGGATCAGGCCCATGGCGATGCCCGACACCGGACGCTTGAGCGGAACGCCCGCGTCCATCATCGACAGCGAACCGCCGCACACGGTCGCCATCGACGAAGAACCGTTGCTCTCCGTGATGTCCGACAGAACGCGGATGGTGTAGGGGAACTCGTCCTTCGACGGCAGCACCGGGTGCAGCGCGCGCCAGGCGAGCTTGCCATGGCCGACTTCTCGACGCCCCGGCGCGCCGAAGCGACCGACTTCACCGACGGAATAGGGCGGGAAGTTATAGTGCAGCATGAAGTTCGAATAGCTGAGACCGTTCAGCCCATCGATCATCTGCTCGGCGTCCTTGGTGCCCAGCGTGGTGGTGCAGATCGACTGCGTTTCACCGCGCGTGAACAGCGCCGAACCGTGCGTGCGGGGCAGGAAGCCGACCATCGCATCGATCGGGCGGATCTGCGTGGTAGTGCGGCCGTCGATGCGCTTGCCGTCCTTGAGGATGGCGGTGCGGACGATTTCGGCTTCGAGCTTCTTGACCAGCTTCGATGCGGCCATCTTGTCCTGCGGGGTCGCGTCGGCAAATGCTTCCTTGGCCTTGGCGCGCAGGGTGTTGAGGGCGTTCGAACGCTCGGACTTGTCGGTCAACTTATAGGCCGCCGTGACGTCCTTGCCGATCAGGTCCTTGAGCTTCTTCTTGGCGGCAGACAGATCGGCCTGCTCGGCCATCGGCCACGGGTCCTTGGCAGCCTGTTCGGCCAGGTCGATGATCGCACCGATCACGGTCTGGATGCCGCGATGCGCAAACATCACCGCGCCCAGCATGACTTCTTCGGACAGCTCCTTGGCTTCCGATTCGACCATCATCACCGCGTCGTGCGTGCCCGCAACGACCAGATCCAGCTCGCCTTCGGCAACCTGTTCGTCGGTCGGGTTCAGGATGTACTCGCCACCGACATAGCCGACACGCGCCGATGCGATCGGGCCCATGAACGGCACGCCCGAGAGCGTCAGCGCGGCAGACGCCGCAACCATCGCCAGAATGTCGGGCTCGTTCTCGCCGTCATAGCTCATGACCTGACAGATCACGTTGATTTCGTTGTAGAACCCTTCGGGGAACAACGGACGGATCGGACGGTCGATCAGACGCGAAACCAGCGTCTCCTTTTCGGTCGCGCCGCGCTCACGCTTGAAGAAGCCGCCGGGAATGCGGCCCGCCGACGAATATTTTTCCTGATAGTGGACGGTCAGGGGGAAGAAGTCCTGGCCTTCCTTGACCGAGCGCGCGGCCGTGACGGCGCAAAGTACGACGGTTTCGCCGAGCGTCGCCATGACGGCGCCATCGGCCTGGCGCGCAACTCGCCCGGTTTCGAGCTTGAGCGTCTGTCCGCCCCACTCGACTTCTACAGTTTTCGTATCGAACATTTTATTGTCACCCGGCCGGCCTATCCGGTCGGGGCCTCTAGGTTGGCGAGCAAGCCGGCTCGCCGCCGGTTCGGGGCGCTGTCTGGCCCCATCGGTCCGAAGACCTGCGCCCCGCCGAATTGCGGGACTTAAAGTCGTTTCCTATCCGTTTCGATTCATGATGATTCATGCGCCAATACGGAAAGGGGCGACCGAAGCCGCCCCCTGGAATTACTTGCGAAGGCCGAGCTTCGTGATCAGCGCGGTATAGCGCGACACGTCGCGGCTCTTCAGATAATCGAGCAGCGAACGCCGCTTGTTGACCATCATCAACAGACCGCGGCGCGAGTGATTGTCCTTCGCGTGCGTTTTGAAATGCTCGGTCAGGTTGACGATACGCTCGGTCAGGATCGCGACCTGGACTTCCGGGCTACCGGTGTCGGTCGTGCCGCGGGCGTTTTCGGTGATGATTTCGGTCTTGCGGTCAGCAGTAACGGTCAAAATTCTAGTCCTTCGCGGTACCGAGGTTGAAGCCGCGTTCGACCCGGATCATTCCGGCTTGGGCCATGACCAAAGCGACGGGCGTTTCGCCCAGCTTCGCCAAATGGAGACCATCGTTCGCAACCATTCCGTCCAGCACGCGACCCTGTTTGAGGAAAGCGGCCTGTTCGGGGGTGAGGGGGAGAGCCGGGATACCGTCCAGCCCTGCCTCTAACGGAAGCATCGCCTCCGATATCCGCGCGTCCTTAGCGAATTCGAACAATTTGTCCAGCGTTATCGCCCGGTCGAGGCCGAACGGCCCCGCCTTGGTGCGGCGGAGCATGGTGACGTGGCCGACGGTGCCGAGTGCCAGCGCGATGTCGCGGGCAAGGCTGCGGATATAGGTGCCTTTTGAGACGTGAGCGGACAGGGTCGTTTCGCTCAGTCTTTCGTAGTCCCCGCGCGAGCTGGGGTAACGGATGAGAGAGTGGATGGTGACAGCGCGCATCGCGAGTTCCACATCCTGGCCACCACGTGCGAGGTCATAGGCGCGCTGTCCATTCACTTTCAGCGCCGAATAAGTAGGCGGGACTTGCTCAATCGGGCCGGTGAATTGCGGAAGGATCCCATCGATCTGATCGTCGGTCGGCCGCGCATCGCTAGTCGCGACGACTTTCCCCTCGGCATCGAGCGTATCGGTCTGCGCGCCAAACTGGATCGTAAAGTCATAGATCTTGTCGCTGTCGAGCATTCGCCCGGCGAGTTTGGTCGCTTCGCCGATCGCGATCGGCAGCACCCCCGTCGCAAGCGGATCGAGTGTGCCGCCATGCCCGACCTTGACCTTGCCGCAGCCGGCTTCGCGGAACGCGCGCTTGACCGCTCCGACCGCATTGGTCGAGCCGAGCGCGAGCGGCTTGTCGAGGATGATCCAGCCGTGCATGGCGCGCCGCGCCTAGGTCAAAACCGAGTTTCCGGCAACGAACGAACAAAATTGGCGCGGCACCAGAGATAGGCTCATTTCGGTGACAATATAGCCGATAGTCCCGCTAACCCCTTGCATTTTAATTGTTAGAGCCGACTGTGGTAACAGGGATCAATAGGACAAGCATTCAGGTACATTAGGGGAGGCGGAAAGGAAGTCGATGATGAGCGACCAGGATATTGCCGCAATGGAAGCGCGGATTGCGCAACTAGAGGCGATGCTCGGAGCTCCGAAGCCTCTGGCGTTACCCTATGTTCCGTCAGACCCTAATTTCAAGAACGCGGTGGCTGAAGCCGAAGCTTTGCTTAAGTGAGCGAGCCGTCGTAACAAGATCCTTGGACATAATTTGCTCAACGAACCTGCTTGGCAAATGTTACTGGATTTGTTCGTCCGGCAAGCGAGCGCCACGCAGACTTGCATCAGCAGCGCCTGCATCGGATCGGGGGCGCCCGCGGCAACCGGTCTGCGTTATATCAAGGCGTTCGAGCAGAAGGGCTGGATCATCCGGACCGCCGACCCGAACGACGCCCGCCGGGTCTATCTGTCGCTCAGTGCGGATTTGATGGATCGCTTGACCAATGTTCTGTTGCCGGAATGGGGACCGCCTGACCGCCTAGACTGACGATGTGTTCGTTCAGCGCCACGATGCAACCCGCATGTCCCGCCGCGATCAGGCCGAGATCGCTTTGATCCAGCATAATGACATCCTCGCACCAGCGCGTGGCCATCCGGATCATCTGGTCAAGAGTCATAGCGCGCGACCCGCAAGGCCATCAAAGGCCCGTGCAGCAGGCCGGAACAAGGGGATGGTAATTGCCATGGTGATATCCGTGCGTGACCCGCACCGGATTTCCAGATGCGACGCTCTAACGCCCTGTGAAGTTGGAAGTTTCCACAAAAGACGAAAAGAGTGTTTTTGACCCGACAAACACTGGTGCCGCCTACAGGACTCGAACCTGTGACCCCCGCATTACGAATGCGATGCTCTACCAGCTGAGCTAAGGCGGCTCCCGGCGGGTGGCGCCAGTAACAGGAGCGCCCGTCGCCCGCAAGCCGCGAACCGCCCCAACCAAGGGCGTTAACGGGGCGATAACCAAAGCATGACACTAACCCGTCAGTTTTGATGCGGGGTTTGACGATGGAGCAACTGCCGGTTCTGGGCGGAACGCCGGTGGAGGATGTGCTGGACCTGGTCGATGCCATCGATCCGCCTCCGGCCATCGACAGCAGCGACGAGCGGCGGATGCATGTCCGCGCCTATAATCACTGGGTGTCGTTGCTGCGCGGACGCCAGTTCCCGCCGATCGAAAACCTCGATGCCGCGGGCAATCGCGATTTTGGCGCGCATTCGGTGCTGCTCGATTTCTCGCGCGGCGTGGATGCACCATCGATCGCGTTTCTTGGAGCCGCTCTGGCACGCGAGTGCGATTTCGACGCCGGCGCACACGACTTGTGCGATGTCCCGCCGCGATCCCTGCTGTCGCGGCTGACCGACCATTACATGCAGATCATCGCCAACCGCGCGCCGGTCGGCTTCGAAGCCGAATTCCAGAGTGCTGCCGGACAACAGACCGCCTATCGCGGCATCCTGATGCCGTTTTCGTCGGACGACGAGACCATCGATTTCATCTTCGGGGTCATCAATTGGAAGGAAGTTGCCCCCGCCGCAGAGGCAATGGCCGTACACGCCGAGCTCGATGCGCACGTCCAGGCGGAAGCTGCGCCGCGCGTGCCCGCCTGGCGTGACGGCCCGCATGCCAATGTTGCGGTTCCCGAGCCGTTGGTCCTGGTCGAGGCGATGGAAGATCCCGAGCCGGTGTCGGACGACCTCGCCGACTGGCTGGCTTATGCCCGGACCAGCGCCGATGCGGTCAAGCAGGCCGACGGCCGCAGCCGTGCGGCCTTGTATCACGCGCTGGGCCACGCTTATGATTTCGCGTTGCTCGCCGATGCGCAGCCCGGCACTTTCGCCGAAATGCTGAGCGATGCGGGCATCAAGGTTCAGGCGCGCGCGCCGATGACGCCGGTGGTCAAGCTGATCTTCGGTGCGGATTACGACAAAACGCGACTGACCGAATTTGCCGCCGCGCTGACGTTCGGCAAGCGCAACGGGCTGCTCAAGGGAGGCATGGCGCGCTTCCTCGAATATTTCCCCGGCGGACTAAAGGCCATTGTCGGGGCAGAACGACGCGAGCGTCGTCCTGAGGGAACTCTGCGTCAGGATCGTTTTCGCGAGGCGGCACGCAAGATCGCGACGCAGGAAGTCTTTGTGCTGCCCGGCGATGACGAGTTCGTCGTATTGGTGGCGCGGCGCATCGACCCCGAGCGCGTCGGCATTATCGGTGCCGCGCCCGAGGATCAGCCGCTGATCGACCGTGCGCTCAAATACGTCGCCGCAGCCGAACTCGCCGCTGCGGCGGGTTGAGGTTCCGGCCCGCGCGGCGCATAGACTTCATGACGTCACGGCGCCTGGAGAGGCGCGCCGAGGGAGCCCAATTCAGTATGGCCGATTCCGAGCCGCAGCCGACCCATTCCAATCGCCAATATGATGCTCTGACCGGACAGGTCGGCGACGCCCTGATCGCCGGGGCATTGCCCGGAGAGATTGACGGCTTCGATGCCGAAGAACGCGGATACGCCGCCGAGTTGGCGCTGAAAGCGCTGGCCGAGCGGCGCGCCGGACAGCCCAGCGTGGTGTGCGAAACGGGTGTGTCGGGCGAAGGCCGCCGGCTGATGCGGATGGCAATCGTCAATGACGATCGCCCGTTCCTGGTCGACACCATCGCGGCGACGGTGGCCGATGCCGGGCTGACGATCGATCGATTGCTGCATCCGGTGGTGACGGTGACGCGCGGGGACGGCGGCACGTTGACCGCGATGGGCGGGACGCAGCGCGAAAGCCTGGTCTATCTCGAAGTCGAGCGGCCCGATGCGCGCGACCGGCGCACGTTGGTCGAAAAGATCGAACGCAATCTGGGCCATGTCGCGCACGCCGTGACCGATTGGGAAGCGCTCAAGACCGAATTGGCGGCGGACCGCGACGCGTTGTCGGGAGAGGGTGGCGCACTGCTCGGCTGGCTGCTCGACGGGCATTTCACATTGCTGGGCCATGCCATTTTTGCGGCCGACGGGTCGATGGCGCAGCCGATGGGCATTGCCGGTGAGTTGGGCGACGAATTGTTGGCCAAGGACTCGCGCGCCCGCGCGGCGGTGTTGCTCAAGGATCGCGCCGCGCCGTTGCTGGTCAAATCCAACTGTATTTCGCCGGTGCATCGCCACGCCCCGCTCGACCTGGTGATCGTGCCGCGCGGCGATACGCTGTCGATCCATGCCGGGCTGTGGACCAGTGCTGCGCTCAGCGCGCCCGCGCAGGATGTGCCGGTGCTGCGCCAACGGCTGGCGGAGTTGCAGGCCAAACTCGGATTTTCGCCCGGCGGGCATGCCGGCAAGGCGCTGGCCCACGCGCTCGATGCGTTGCCGCACGATCTGTTGATCGGGATCGACACCGCGAGCCTCGAAACGCTCGCTCTGACCGCGATGTCGCTCGAAGATCGTCCGCGCCCCAAGCTGTTGCTGGTCGAGGATGCGCTGCGGCGGCATTTGTTCGCGTTCGTGTGGTTGCCGCGCGACGAGCTGTCGACCGCGCGGCGTGTCGCCATCGGCAAGCTGGTGGCCGAGGCTGCGGACGGCAAATTGCTCAGCTGGTCGATCGACCTTGGCGATTCGGGTGTGGCGCTGATCCGTTACACGTTCGATCGCCGCAAATCGGGGCGCGATGCCGATGCGGCGGCGCTCGACGCGCAGATCGTGCGGTTGGTGCGCGGCTGGTCATCGTCGGTCGAAGCGGCACTGGCCGAGGGCGGCGATCCTGGTCGCGCGGCGCGGCTGGCGCTGCGTTATGCCGATCAACTTCCGCCGGGTTATCGCCAAGCGGTCGAGGCCGAGGAAGCAGCACGCGATATCGACCGGCTGCACGGCCTGGCCGACGATGCGCCGCGTTCGGTGCGGCTGTACCGCAATGACGAGGACGATGCTTCGCGCCTCCGCCTCAAACTGTACAGCGCCACACCGCTGACGTTGAGCGATGCCGTCCCGCCGCTGGAGAATTTTGGTTTTCGCGTGGTCGAGGAGTTGTCGACCAAGGTCGGCCGCGAGGGCGAATTCGGCAACATCTACCGCTTCGTCCTCGATACGAATGGCGAAGCCGCCGACGTGCTGGCGCGGGCCCACACGGTCGAGGCGACGGTTGCCGACGTTCTGACCGGGGCGTCGGAGAATGACCGCTTCAACGCGTTGCTGACGGCGGCCGAGCTGCCGCCTTCGGCCATCGTGCTGTACCGCGCGCTGTTCCGTTATTTGCGCCAGACCGGCGTGTCCTATGGGTTGGTCACGGTCGTCGATGCGCTGCGCAGCTATCCCGAGATCGCCAAGGCGATCGTCGCGTTGTTCGATGCGCTGCACGGTCCAGCGGGCGGTGACGCCGACGCGGCGCGCGCGGCGATCGACGACGGGTTGACCAAGGTCGCATCGATCGAGGAGGATCGCATCCTGCGCACGTTGCGCGCGGTGATCGAGGCCACGCTGCGCACCAATTTCTTCGCCCCCGCGGCGAAGGAAGCCATCGCGTTCAAGTTCGACAGCGCTTTAGTCCCGGGCCTTCCCGCGCCGGTGCCATGGCGCGAAATCTTCGTCTATTCGCCGCGTGTCGAGGGCATCCATTTGCGCGCCGGTCCGGTTGCACGGGGGGGGCTGCGCTGGTCCGACCGGCGCGACGATTTCCGTACGGAAATTCTCGGCCTGATGAAGGCGCAGCGCGTCAAGAACGCGGTGATCGTGCCGACCGGCGCCAAGGGCGGGTTCTTTCCGAAAATGCTTCCCGATGCCGCGACCAATCGCGATGCGTGGCTGGCCGAAGGGACCGAAAGCTATCGCATCTTCATCCGCACACTCCTGTCGGTCACCGACAATCTGGTCGACGGTAAGGTCGTGCATCCCGAGGGCGTGAAAATCCTCGACGGCGACGATCCGTATTTCGTCGTCGCCGCGGACAAGGGCACGGCGGCCTTTTCAGATGTCGCCAACGCCATCGCCATCGAGCGCGGTTTCTGGCTGGGCGATGCCTTCGCCAGCGGCGGGTCGGTCGGTTACGATCACAAGGCGATGGGCATCACCGCCAAAGGCGCGTGGGTCTCGGTCCAGCGCCACTTTGCCGAAGCGGGCGTCGATGTGCAGACCGATCCGGTCACCGTCGTCGGTTGCGGCGACATGTCGGGTGACGTGTTCGGCAACGGCATGCTGCTGTCGAAATCGATCAAGCTGGTCGCGGCGTTCGATCACCGCCACATCTTCCTCGATCCGAATCCCGATGCAGCAGCGACATGGGCAGAGCGCGCGCGGATGTTTGCGTTGCCGCGGTCGAGCTGGGCCGATTGGTCCGCGCCGGTCAGCGAGGGCGGCGGCGTCCATAGCCGGGCGGCCAAGTCGCTGTTGGTCACGCCGCAGGTTGCGGCAGTGCTGGGCATCGCCGAAGGACCGATGGAGCCATCGGCGCTGATCCGCGCGATCCTGCAGGCACCGGTCGGGCTGATATGGTTCGGCGGCATTGGCACTTATGTGAAGGCGGCGAGCGAGGCGAACGCGCAGGTGGGCGACGCCGCCAACGATGCGCAGCGCGTCGATGCTGAATCCTTGCGCGCGCAAGTGGTCGGGGAGGGTGCCAATCTCGGCCTGACACAAGCTTCGCGGATCGTCTTTGCCGAGCGCGGCGGGCGGATCAACACCGACTTTATCGACAATTCGGCGGGCGTCGATTGTTCGGATAACGAGGTCAATATCAAGATCGCGCTGGCCGCCGACGTCGGCAAAGCGGGCTTCGATATGCCCGCGCGCAATGTGTTGCTGGCGAGCATGACCGACGATGTCGCGCATCTGGTGCTCGAGGATAACCGGCTGCAGACGCTGGCGCTGTCGATCGCGCAGCGCGATGGCGCGAACACCATCCCCTCGCTGGTCCGGCTGATCGGGACATTCGAGGCGAGCGGACGGCTTGACCGCGCGGTCGAGGGACTGCCGGGCGATGAAGCGCTCAAGCGGCGCGCGCAGGACGGGCGCGGCATGACACGGCCCGAGCTGGCCGTGCTGCTGGCCACCGCCAAATTGGCGCTGCAGGAGGCGATCGAGGATCACCCGATCGCCAGTGACAACGGCATGATCGGCGAATTGCTCGCCGCATTTCCGAAACCGATGCAGGACAGCCACCGTGAGGCGATCCTGGCGCACCGCCTGCGTCCGCAGATCGTCGCGACCAAACTCGCCAATCGTATCGTCAACCGCCTCGGCCTGGTTCACCCGTTCGAACTGGCCGAGGAAGAAGGCTCATCGATGGGCGAAGTCGCCGCGGCGTTCGTCGCGGCGGAGCGGCTGTTCGGGCTGCGCGCGACGTGGGACGCGATCGATGCGGCTTCGTTGACCGAGGATGCGCGCCTGACGCTGTTCGAACAGGTCGCTCTAGAAACGCGCGCGCAAATGGCTGATCTGATCCGTGCGGGGCATGGCGCGGACGGGGTCGATGCGACGGTGTCCGCGCTGACGGCCGGCATATCGACGCTCGACGCCGCAGTTGGTGAATTGCTGCAGGATGAAACGCGGGCGCAGGCCGACGAATTCCGCGCGCGGCTGTCGGCGTCCGGGGCCACCGAAGAACTGGTTGGGCGGGTCGTCCGCCTTGCCGAAATGGATGGCGCGGTCGGTCTCGCGGCGCTGGGCGAAAGCGCGCATGTCGATGTGCTCGCACTGACCCGGGCGTTCACGCAGCTGGGTGCGGCACTCGGCCTCGACTGGGCGCAAGGCACCGCGATGCGGCTGGCGCCGACCGATCCGTGGGAGCGTTTGCTGATCGCCGGGCTGGCGCGCGATTTTCAGCAGATGCGGCTCGATTGGCTCCGCCGCGATCCAACGGCCCCGGAAGCGCGCGTCGAAAAATGGCTCGCCGATTGTGCCCCGCGTGTGGCGCAATTCCGCGCGCTGATCGACCGGGCGCGCACCGTCGCGCAGCCGAGCCCGGCGATGCTCGCACAGATCGCCGGACAAGCGCGGGTGCTGTTGGGGCGTTAGTTCAGCCGAACGACGGCACGGCGGCGAGGAGCGCCCAGACCAGCGCACCTCCCGCCAATCCGCCCGCCAGCAGGCGAGGGCCATGCATCCGCGTCCATAACAGATAGCCGGTCAGCGCCATCGTGATCAGCGCACCGGCAATCGTGTCGATGAACAACACCCAGCCGACCGGCAAGCCGACGCCCTTGTGCAAATTCTTGATCACGCCCCAGCCATTCACCTCCTCGCGCTTGGCGGTGACGTGGTTCGAGCCCGGCACGTAATCGACGGTCACGCGCGCATCGGGCATCATGAAGCTGCGCGTCCATCTCTCGGCCTGACCGACGTCGCGGCCCATGAAGCGCGCTTCGCGCGGTGCGGGTGTGGCGGACGCAGAGCCCTCGGCGCGTGACTTGCCGCCACCGGGTTTGCCCTTCTCGCTTTCGGGGCCGCCGGGACCGCGCGGCTTGGCGGCTTTGACGGGCAGATGCAGCGTCTGCTGTGCCCATTTGCCCAGAGCATCGGCATCCGTGATCGTGCCCTGTGCGACGGGCAATTCGACAACCGGCTGCTCGACCGCATCGCCCGTGTCGATCTTCAGGTTTTCGGTGCGGTGATTGAGCAGAAACCCGCTGGTGCCCATCATCAAAAAGAACAGCGCGCCCCAAAACCCGGTCCAGGCGTGAATGCGTTTCAGCCAGCGCAGAAAGGTCGCCGACTGCCAGGTTTTGGGGACGAAAAACAAACCGCTTTGATTTAGCATGAGGTCCTCAGGCGTCCGCCCAGCGGCGGAGCAGATTGTGATAGACACCGGTGAGTTCGATGGCGGCGCGTGCATCCTGACCCTGTGCCGCCGCGACCGCGCGGGTGGCGTTGTCGAGGTCGAACAGGATGCGTCGTGCGGCATCGTCGCGGACCATCGACTGGATCCAGAAAAAGCTGGCGACACGCTCACCGCGCGTGACCGGTTCGACGCGGTGCAGGCTGGACGAGGGATAAAGCAGCATGTGTCCGGAGGGCAGCTTGAGAGACTGCGCACCGGACTGGCCCTCGATCGTCAATTCGCCGCCGTCATAATCGTCGGACAGGAACAGTGTCGCCGACAGGTCGCTACGGATGCGGAAATCGCTGCCGGCACGAATGCGGATCGCGCTGTCGACATGACTGCCGAACGTCTCGCCGCTGGCATAGCGGTTGAACAGCGGCGGATAGACCTTGAGCGGCAGCGCAGCGGCAACGAACACTTCCGCACGACCGAGCGCGTCGAGGATCAGATTCCCCGCTTCACGCGCCGCCGCCGATCCTTCGTCGAGCTGGCGGTTGCGCTTAGCGAGCGCCGATTGGTGGCCCGATGTGGCATTGCCGTCGATCCAGTCGCCCGCATCGATGATGCTGCGGACATGCGCGACTTCGGCCGGATTCAGGACGTCGGGGATAATGATCATGCCGCGATCCTTAGTTCGGGGCGTGCGGCAAGCCAGTCGTGCACCTGCGCCCGAAAGCGGTCATTGCCCAGCGTCAGGGCGCGGTCGATCCAGTGCACCGCCGCATCGGCCTTACCCGCATCGATCAGCATCCGGGCATGGTTGAAACACCCGCGGAAGTCGCCGCCGGCCGCCGCGCGTGCATAATACCGCGCGGCTTCGGCCATGTCGCGATCGACCGCCCAGCCGTCCTCGTAAAAACTGCCGATGAAATTGGCCGCCTTGGCAATGCCCAGCGCGTTGGCTCGGTGGAGCCAGTCGAGGGCCTTGTCGCGGTCCGCCGGCAAACCCGCGCCGAGCGCCAGCGCGGTCGCATAATTGTACATTGCCCAGCCGTGTCCGCGTTCGGCGGCGGCGCGAAACCATTGTGCCGCCAGCGCTTTGTCGACCGCCACGCCCCAACCGAGATCGAGACACCGCCCGACCATGTTGATCGCGTCGAGATGCCCGGCCTCGGCGGCGCGGTGCAGCCAGACGAATCCCTCAGCGGCTTGGCCGGTGTCGATCAGCCTCTGGCCCAGTCGAGCTTGGCCTTCGGACGACCCGGCCTCGGCAATTTCGCGCAGAAAGGCATCGCCACCCGACCCCGCCAACCGCGCGCGAAGTTGCGCAGCGGGAAGAGCGTTGATGGCGTCGATCGCGGTCATGCTCAATATTTGAAGTTCAGCGTGGCAAACGCGCTGCGGCCCGGTGCGATCGCGGCATAATGGTTCGTATAGACCTGGCTGAAATAAACCTTGTCGGTCAGGTTCTGCAAATTGACCGACACGTCGAGATTCTTGTTGATGGTGTAACCGACGCGCGCATCGAAGCGCCAGTAATCGGGCACCGAACGGGCGATGATCTTGGTCGCCGGGCTGACCGTCACTACACCCGCCGCGTTCTGCGTCGCCGCGCGGTTGTCGGCATAACCGCCGAACACCCGGCTGGTGTAAAATGCGCCGCCGCCGATCGAAAGACCCGGCAGCACCTTGTAATCGGTCCACAACGTGAAGCTGTGCTTGGCGGTCTGCGGGAATTGCCGGCCCGTATTGACCGACACGACCTGCACGGTTTTCGCCGCCTGCACCACGACTGCACCGTTCATGATCGCCGCCGCGGTCAGTGCGGTGAAGCCACCATCGGTGATCCTGGCATCGAGATAGGTATAGCCGCCGAAGATGCTCCACGCCTCGGTCGGACGCCCGTTGAAACCCAGTTCGATGCCCTTGATCTCGCGCTTGCCGATGAACGTGACGGTGTTGGCATCGCTGGTCACGCGTGCATTCCTGGTCTCGGTTTTGAACAGAGCGGCGGTGAGCGACAGCTTGTTATCGAACAGATCGGCCTTGGCGCCAACCTCATAGGATTTGGTCCTCTCGACCTTCAGCGAGTCGCTGACCGCCTGGGCCGTCGCGATTTGCAGCGCGGTGGCGTTGCTGCCCGCAGGTACAGTGATCGTGCCGAGGCCGTTCTGCTCCTGACCTTCGCCGACCAGGCTGTTGGGGGGAACGGCGGCGGTCGAATGCGAGGCGTAGACGCTGACGTTCGGCGCAGGTTTGAACACGGCACCGACTTGATAATTCCACAGCTCGTCGGTCCGGTCGACCGCGTAACGCACCGGATTGGGCACCGTCACGGGCAGTCCGGGGCGCACCTTTGAATGGAAGCGGTCGTAGCGCAGCCCGAGGTTGACGATCAGCGCGTTGGTCACCGTGATCGAATCGAAAGCATAAGCGGCCTTGGTATCGGCATCGGTCAGCGTGTCGGCAATCGGCTGTGATTTAACGATCGGCGCGACGATGTTCGACGTGTCGCTGGCGTAATTGACCCACGGATCGTTCGGGTTCGGGTTGAACAGCGAAGTGCAGTAATGCCGCGCAATCGTGGTCGCGTTACATCGCGGCGTGATCGTCGATCCGGTCGATAGCAATTCGGTACCCGCGGCGTTGGTAAAGCCGCGCGTCACGAAGGTGCCGCGTTGCGTATCCTCCCACGACAACTCAGTGCCGACCGAGAAGCTATGCTTGATCGAACCGGTATCGAAAGTGCCGTAGAAGTCGGTCTGGTTGATCAGGCTGTCGGTCGTGCCTTGCCGTGTGTTGGCCCGCCGCCAGACGTATCCGCCGTTGACGAAATTGGTGACGCCGCCGGTGGCCGTGTTGGTCGGCGACGTGCCGAACACATCGCCGGTGGAATCGTCGGGCAACAGGAAAATATACGCCTGATACGTATGGCTGAATCGCGAAGTGTTGCGGAATTTCAGGCCGTTGCCGAAATCATGGTCGAAGCGGATCGTGGCCTGATCCTGCTTGCTGTCGCGGAAATCGCGATCTTTCAGGCCGTAAAAGGTGTCGCGATCAACCGTGCCGGTCTGGCCGCCGATCGTGGTGATGTTGCCGATCGCCGGCTGCGAATAGCTATAGCCCGTATTGGGCGTGTTCGCGATCGTGTAGAGAAACGGAATGCCGCTGTCGGGCAGTTCGTGTGTGCTCAGATGATAATAAGCGAGCGTCAATCTGGTCGGTGTGCCGAGACCGATGGTCAGCGACGGCGCGACACCCCAGCGGCGGGCGAAAATCGCATCGCGACCGGCAAAGTCCTGGTCGTGATACATGCCCTGGATGCGGAAGCCGACGTGCTCGCCGATCCGGTAATTCACGTCCCCGGTGACGCGTTTGTAGTCATCGGTGCCGTAGCTGATCCCGCCGGAGATGAAGTCCTCGCGACCCGTCGGCAGGCGCGAGATGATGTTGAGCGAACCGCCCGCCGAGCCGCGTCCGCCGAGCGTCGAGTCCGATCCACGGACGATTTGAATCTGCTCGACCGCGAACACTTCGCGCGTCTGCGCGCCGATGTCGCGCACGCCGTCGAGGAAGATCGAACCCTGGCTGTCGAACCCGCGAATGAATGGACGGTCACCGATCGGATTGCCGCCTTCGGCCGCGCCGAAGGTAATGCCGGGGACCGTACGCAGTGCATCGATCAGGGTCGCCGAACCGGTGTCCTTGATGATCTCCTTGTCGACCGTGACGATGGAACGCGGTGTGTTGATCAGCGGCGCGATGGCCTTGGGGGAATCGAGCTGTTCACGCGTGCCGGTGACGATGATCGTGTTGCGCGTATTCTCATCTGTCGCAGCGTCCGCGTCATCGGCGGCAAAAGCTGGCGCGCTGTTGATGAAGCCCACGCAAGATAGCGCGAGGAAGGACGGCAAACGATGCGACATTTGACGAGAAGCCCCCTATTGTTGGCTTCTCGCTATTGCGACACGTTCGCAGAGTCAACGCAAATGCGAAGCGTTCTTAAAAAGCCATTGTCGGATCGTGCTGCCGAGGTTGGGGATCGGTCTGACGGTCAGGCGTTCGGCGTCGATTTGGGCGATCAGCGCGTTGAGCGGCATGCCGGCATTGCGACCCGCCGCCTCGAGCGCATTCCAGAATATCGGCTCCAGACTGATCGACGTTTCATGACCTGCGATCGTCACGCTGCGTTTGACGGGCGGGGCGTAATCGATGGGCATGCCCTTTGCTTAATCGGCTTTGCTTTGGGCAACCTACGATTTTTTTGGGGTGGCTGGCGAGGATGCGAAGACTTAGGCCTGCGGGCATGGCGACCAACATCGACGCGCTGAGCGAGAAGGAAAAGCAGACGCTGCGCCTGATCGTGCGCGGTCACGATGCCAAATCGATCGCGCGCCATCTCGATCTGTCAGTGCACACAATCAACGAACGGCTGCGCGACGCCCGGCGCAAGATGGAGGTTTCGAGCAGCCGCGAAGCTGCGCGGCAATTGCTGGCCGAAGAAGGCGCACCCCCTTATTCTGTTGGGGACGACGAAATCGGGGAAGCGGCGGCGCCCGCTTCCGTGAGAAAGCTGGCGGTGCCGGAGAACGGCGCAGGGTGGACGCGTCGTCCTGCCTGGATCATTGCAGGAGTCGCACTCATGTCACTCATTCTGGCGCTCGCCGCCGTCACGTCCATACCACAGGCCATGCTCACCGCCGCCGACACTACGCAGGCAAGCGCGGGCGCGGTCGTCACGGATGCCGAAGTCGAGGCACCCGCGCGTCATTTTCTCGAACTGATCGATCAGGGTCGCTGGGACGACAGCTATAAGCTGACCGCGGAGTCATTTCACAAGATGAACACGCCGCAGGTTTGGGCACAGGTGTCAGAGAAGGTGCGTCCGCCGCTGGGGGCGGTCGTATCGCGGACGATGCTCAGCCACGAAAACCTGCCCGCGCCGCCATTCGGCTATGAAGTGGTCAAGTTCCGCACGACCTTTGCCAACAAGGCGAATGCGATTGAGACTGTCAGCCTCAACCGCGAAGCCGGTGGCTGGCGCATCGCTGGCGTGACGATCGAATAGCTTGCCGTCGCCCGGGTAGGCCGGGGCCGCTGGTGACGTTCATGCCGTATCGCTAGCGGCCCCGGCCTTCGCCGGGGCGACGCGTTATCAATACATGTGCTGGCCGCCATTGATCGACAGCGTGGAGCCGGTGACGAAGCCGCCTTCTTCCGAACACAGAAACGCTACGCCGCGCGCAATCTCGCTCGCCTGGCCCAGGCGACCAACCGGAATTTTGGCGACGATCTTTTCCAGCACCGGGGCGGGGACCGCGGCGACCATATCGGTATCGATATAGCCCGGCGCGATCGCGTTGACCGTCACGCCCTTTTTCGCACCCTCCTGCGCCAGTGCCTTGGTGAAGCCGTGAATGCCCGACTTTGCGGCGGCGTAATTGACCTGGCCATATTGTCCGGCTTGTCCGTTGATCGACCCGATATTGACGATCCGGCCCCAGCCGCGTTCGATCATTCCAGGGAACGTCGCCTTGGCCATGTTGAAACAGCCGCCTAAATTGGTCCGGATGACGTCGTCCCAAGCCTGATAATCCATGCGGGCGAGGGTTCCGTCGCGCGTGATGCCGGCGTTGTTCACGACAATATCGATCGGCCCGAGATCTTCGGCGACCTTCGCGCAACCCAATTGGCATGCGTCGAAATCGCCGACGTCCCATTTGTAGGTTTTGATGCCCGTACGACCGGAAAACTCCCCGGCACGCTCGTCATTGCCTGCGTAATTGGCGGCGACGGTGTAACCCATCTCCTGAAGTGCAAGGCTGATTGCCTCGCCAATGCCGCGTGATCCGCCGGTGACGACCGCAACTCGTGCCATGTGTTTGCATCCTTCCTCTTCGCTTCTGTGCGAGCGATAACGAGGCGTTACGCGGGTGCCACCCAGCCTTCAAGTTCGCGCGCGATTAAATGTCGCAGCAACGCGACGCCGTCCGCATCGGCATTGAGGCAGGTCAGCGCGGCAAAATCCTTGCCGCCGGCGTCGATAAACGTCTCGCGCCCGCGCAGCGCGATTTCCTCCAGCGTCTCCAGATTGTCGGCGATGAAACCGGGCATCACCACCGCGACCTTGCGCCCCTCCGCCCCGAGCGCCGCGAGCGTCATGTCCGTTGGCGGCTCGAGCCATTGCGCGCGGCCGAGACGCGATTGAAAGCTGACGATGATGTCACGGTCCAAGGCTTCGCCCAACAGCCGCGCCGTCTTCTGGCACTGGCAATGATAGGGATCGCCCTTCATCAGCGTGCTGAGCGGCATGCCGTGAAAGCTCGCCACCAGCGTGTCCGGCACGAAATCGAGTTTGGCAATCTGACCTTGGATCGAGGCCTTCAGCGCGTCGATAAAGGCCGGATCGTCATGCCAGGGTGGCAGCGTGCGGATCGCCGGCTGCCAGCGCATTGCCGCCAGTGCAGCAAATGCGGCATCGTTGACGCTGGCTGTGGTTGCGCCCGAATATTGCGGATACATCGGCGCGATCAGGATGCGCTCGCACCCCGCGGCTTTCATCGCGTCCAGCCGTTCACCGATCGAGCGCGCGCCATAACGCATGGCGTAGTCGACGATCGCATCGGGGCCGAAAGCCGATGCCAGCGCCTCCGCTTGATCGGCGGTAATGGTTGCCAAAGGCGATCCGCGTTCGCCCCAGATTTGCGAATAGGCATGCGCCGAACGACGCGGCCGTGTGGTCAATACGACGCCGCGCAGAATCGGCTGCCACAATATCGGCGGCAATTCGACGACCCTCCGGTCCGACAGAAACTCGGCGAGATACCGTCGCACCGCCGGGATCGTCGGCGCATCGGGCGTGCCGAGATTGACGAGCAGCACACCGATTTTCGGTGACGGAAGGGCGGGATGATCGACGGGACGCACCATGCCGCTTTAGACCACCAGCCTCATCGCGCCAGCCTTGCCAATTCGGTCCTTATTTGCAACGGTGTCAGTAAGCAGGAGAGCTAAAGCATGGCCCGCGCCGACACCTTCGCCGCCAATCCGCACTGGTTGCCACGCCTGCCCGACAACGCGCTCGACCATGTTCCCGGTCGCGACGGTATCCCGTATTTCGGCAGCACGTTCGAGATCCTGCGCGATCCGCCCGGTTTCCTGCGCCAGATGCACAAGGATTATGGCCCGGTGCATCGCCACCGCTTTGCTGGCGGGCGGACGGTGATGCTGCTCGGTCCGGAGGCGAACGAACTCGTGCTGTTCGACCGTGACAAGATATTCTCCTCCGAACAGGGTTGGGGTCCGACGCTCAACCAATTATTCCCCCGCGGTCTGATGCTGATGGATTTCGACAAGCATCGCGTCCACCGCCGCACCTTGTCCGTGGCGTTCAAGCCCGAGCCGATGCGGCTTTACGCAGACGTACTCAACGACGGCATCGCCAAGCGCGTCGCCGAGTGGCGCACCCGGGGGAACATCAATTTCTATCCCGAGATCAAGCAGCTGACGCTCGAACTGGCCGCCGTCGCGTTCCTCGGCACCCCGGTCGGACCCGAGGCGGACAAGGTCAACAAGGCCTTTGTCGACATGGTCCAGGCGTCGATCGCCCCGGTCCGCACACCCATCCCCGGGCTGGCGATGGGCAAGGGCGTCGCGGGGCGTAAATATCTGCTCGATTATTTCGGCCGCGAAGTGCCCAAGCGTCGCGCGGGGCAGGGTGAGGACATGTTCTCGCAAATCTGCCGTGCCACGCACGACGACGGGTCGTTGCTCGACGATGGCGAGATCGTCGATCACATGAATTTTTTGATGATGGCGGCGCACGACACGATCACCTCCACCGCCGCCAGCTTGGTCATGCGGCTCGGCGAAAATCCGGAGTGGCAGGACAAATTGCGCGACGAGATGACGGGCCTCGGCATCAATGAGCAGGCTTTGCCGTACGAACGCCTCGGCGACCTCGTGCTGACCGACTATGCGTTTAAGGAAGCGATGCGCCTGATGCCGCCGGTGCCGTCGATCCCGCGCCGCGCGGTCAAGCCGTTCAGCTTTGGCGGTTACGATCTGCCGGCCGGAACCTTTGTCGGCATCAACGTCGAATTCACGCACAAGATGGCGAGCCTGTGGCCCGATCCCGAACGTTTCGATCCGATGCGATTCACCCCCGAAGCGGCCAAGACCCGGCACAAATACGCCTTCGCCCCGTTCGGCGGCGGTGCCCATATGTGCCTCGGTCTTCACTTCGCGACGATGCAGATAAAGATCCTGATGTGGCATCTGCTCAAGGACGGTCGCATCGATCTGCCCGCCGGCAGCGGGGCCAAATGGCAGGCATGGCCGATCCCCAAACCGCTTGATGGCTTGCCGGTGAATTTGGAAGGGCTGAACGCCTAGCTTGCCCAAATCACTCCGTTCGCCTTACCACGCAAGTTCAAGGGCCAAGGGGACGGGAATGCCGGAGCAAGCAGCAGTCGAACGCCCGCACGGCGCCTGGGACAGCGTCAAACCGTATCTCGAACGCGCGCCACTGGCGGCGCTTGCGCTCGGGATTTCGAGTGGCTTTCCTTATGCGATGATCGCCGCGACGCTGACCACGCGCCTGTCACAGGACGGCATCGACAAGAAGACCGTCACCGCCTTCACGCTCGCCTTCCTCGTTTATAATTTCAAATGGCTGTGGGCGTGGATCGTCGATGGCGTGCGCTTGCCGGTAATCGGCGCTCTGGGGCAGCGCGTGTCTTGGTTGCTGGTGACGGGTGTGCTGGTCATCGCTGCGGTGATCAACCTCGGCCTTGCCGATCCTAAAGGCGATATCGGTTACGTCGCGCTTGCCGCGATCCTTGTCGGCGCGGCGGGGGCAAGTTTCGACATCGTCATCGATGCCTATCGCATCGAATTGCTCGAGCCGCGCCAATTGGGCGCGGGTTCGGGCATGAGCCAATATGGCTGGCGGATCGGATCGGCGGGGGCGGGAGCGCTGGCCTTGGTCATTTCGGCGCGCCACGGGTGGAGTGCAGGCTATATTGCCTGCGCGGTGCTCGCGCTGCCAGCGATGATCACCGGCCTGGTCATGGGCGAACCTGCCCGCCGCCAGATCGTCATCGCCAAGCGTTCGGTTGGGGAGGTCTGGCAATCGATCATCGGACCCTTCGCCGAATTCCTGCGGCGGCGCGGCGCGGCGCTCGTGTTGTTGTTCATCCTCGTTCACAAGATCGGCGATACGCTCGCCAACCTGACGTTTCGTTTGCTGTTCGACGACCTCAAATTCAGCAATGACGAGATTGCTTTTTACGACGTGGGCGTCGGCTTCTGGGCGTATCTCATCGGTATTTTCCTTGGCGGTTGGGCCTTTACGCGGCTGGGGATCAAGCGGTCCGTGATGGTCGCGTTGATCCTTATGGCGGTCAGCAATCTCAGCTTTGCGGCGCTTGCCGCGGCCGGGCATTCGAACCTCGGCATGGCCGGATCGATCGGATTCGAAAACATTGCCAGCGGCTTTGGCGGCGTCGTCGTCGTCGCGTATTTTTCGGCGCTGTGCGACCTGCGCTTCACCGCCGCGCAATATGCCCTGATCTCCGCCGCCGCATCGATCGTTGGGCGGTTCGTGACCGGCACGAGCGCGGGCGGGATGATCGAGCAAATGGGCTATGTGAACTTCTATCTGCTCACGACGCTCGTCGCGTTGCCGGGCATCGCCATTTACTGGTGGATGATGCGCACCGGCCTCGTCGATGAGGCACTCGGCAGCGCCGCGAGCATGCCCGCCGATCCAGCCCAATCGGAGGGTTAGAGCACCACCTTGCGCCCCATATCCTCGAACGCCTGCCCCAGCGCCTGCGCAGCGGACACGGGGGCGAGGCAATCGAGCGTCGCGGTCAGTTCCGCCATCAATCGGCACGCCAGATCGGGACGCCCCGTCGCGGATTCGACGCTCCCGAGCAACAGCGCCTCGTCGGCGGTCATCCGGCGGCAGCAACATGGCGCGATCGAAATGCTCCGCTGCGACGTCGACGACACTTCGAGCATCAGCGCGCGCAGAATGATCAGCGGACGGCGGTAACTAAGGCCGAACTGCCCGAGCAGCACATTCGCCGCATGGGCATCGTCCAGCCCACCGATTGCCATGCGTCGCATCGCATACAGCAGGATGCGCGCGACGGGTTCGACCGGGATCGGATGCGGAACCAACTGGGCATGATCGACGGCAACTTCGGACATCGGCACCTCCTGAGAATCGGGAGGCTATCGCTATTGCAAATCGTTCGCAACTATCATTTTGGGATTTCTTCGTTTAGGCGCAGAGCTTCCCCGCAAAGGTAGAGCGAACCCGCGATTAAGGTGGGAGCTTGCGATAAATTGCGACCGCCTTCAGCGGCCCCGGCCTGCGCCGGGGCGACGGCCGCGGTTAGATCAGCAACTGCCCTTCCGCTATAACGTTGCGCCAGCGCCTGCGGATCGTGATGGTTATGCCCGGGGACCGGAACGAACGTCAGGCTCGCCGCCCCGCCCCTCAACGCCTCGACAATGCCCGCAGCGTCCTTGTTCGCCAGCACCCCCAACACGACATGCATTGGTGTCATGCCCGCCAGTGCTTGAGCCACCGCCCGCGCCGCATCGTCGTTATGCGCCCCGTCGATCCAGATTGTGCGGCCTTGCGTCAGGGGGCCGTCGGCCAGCCGTTGCAGCCGCCCCGGCCAGCGCGCACTGGCGATGCCCCGCCGGATGGCACCGTCTTCGATTCCGAATTCCCGCAATATTTGCGCGGCCAGATTGGCATTGCGCAACTGGTGCGGCCCCACCAGCCCGGGCGTCAGGGTCGCGTCGATCTGCCAATCCCGCCCTTCGATCAACGGAACACCGCCCCGCGCGCGTATAGCGTCGTCGATCACCGCGTTGACCGCAGCGTTATCGAGGCAGAAGACGTCCACCCCCGGCTTGGCGATGCCCGCCTTTTCAGCGGCAATCTCTGCGATCGTGTTGCCCAGAAAGCTTTGGTGATCGATTCCGATCGACGCGATGCCGCACACTGCCGGGGTCACCACATTGGTCGCGTCGAGCCGTCCGCCCAAGCCAACCTCGATCACACAGGCATCGGCTGGCGTCCCGCTGAAGGCGAGGAACGCGGCGGCGGTCGTGGCCTCAAAAAAGCTCGGGCCGATATCTTGCGCCTCTGCCGCGTCGAGCACTTCGGCGAGCAACGGGGCGAGATTGGCATCCTCGATCAGCCGCCCGGCCACGCGAAGGCGTTCGTTGAACCGCACCAAATGCGGGCTGGTAAAGACATGCGCCGTCTGCCCCGCCGCCTCGAGCCCGCTGCGCAAAAAAGCACAAGTCGAGCCCTTGCCGTTGGTCCCGGCGACGTGAAGCACCGGCGGCAGGCGTAATTGCGGATCGCCCAGCGCCGCCAACAACGCTGTGATCCGCTCCAAACCGAGGATATCGCGCCCCGGTGAAAGTTGGGCAAAGCGGTCGAGCTGCGCCTGCACTGCCGCATCGTCCGACCGCGCGTGGTCGGGCATCAGGCCGCAGCCTTCTCCGGCGTGAGATAGCCGATCAGGCTGGCCAGCCGCACGCGCAATTCGCTACGCGGCACGACCATGTCGAGCATGCCGTGATCGAGCAGATATTCGGCGCGCTGGAATCCTTCGGGCAGTTTTTCGCGGATCGTCTGTTCGATCACGCGCTGTCCCGCAAAACCGATCAACGCACCCGGCTCTGCCAGCTGCACATCGCCGAGCATCGCATAGCTGGCGGTGACGCCGCCCGTCGTCGGATCGGTCATCACCACGATATAGGGCAGGCCCGCATCGTGCAGTTCCTGGATCGCCGCGGTGGTGCGCGGCATCTGCATCAGGCTGAGGATGCCCTCCTGCATTCGCGCGCCACCCGCCGCGGTGAAGATGATATACGGCGCATGATGCGCGATCGCCGCGCGGATTCCGGCCACGAACGCCGAGCCCACCGCCACGCCCATCGATCCGCCCATGAACGCGAAATCCTGCACCCCGACGACGACGTGAAGTCCCTCGATACTTCCAGTCGCATTGACCAGCGCGTCCTGTTCATGCGTCTTGGCGCGCGCATCGCGCAGCCGGTCGGTATATTTTTTGGTGTCGCGGAATTTCAGGGGATCGTCGACCGTCGCCGGTGCCTTTAACAGGATATAACCAGGGTCGAGCACCTGCTCCAGACGCATCGCCGCACCGACGCGACCGTGATGTCCGCAACTCGGGCACACCCGCAGGTTTTCGTCATATTCCTTCGCGAATACCATCGATCCGCAACCGGGGCATTTGATCCACAGATTGTCGGGCGTGTCGCGCTTGGCGATGAACGGGATGCGTTTGCGGACGTTGTCGAGCCAACTCATGCAACACCCTTTCGCGCATTGTGCACCGCTTCCGCAAGCGCCCGAACCTGCGCCTCGACATGGCGCGGTGCGTCGGCGCCATAAGCTGCCACGGTTTCGACGATCGCCGAACCCACCACGACCCCATCGGCCACGCATGCAATCTCCGCCGCTTGTTCGGGGGTGCGGACGCCGAAACCCACCGCGACCGGCAGGTCGGTTGCCGCTTTCAGACGCGCCACGGCATCTGCGATCGAAGTCTGCGCGGCCTGTTGCAGCCCGGTGATGCCGGCGACCGACACGTAATAGAGGAAGCCGCCCGCGCCATCTAGCACGGCCGGCAGCCGCGCCACATCGGTCGTCGGCGTCGCCAGCCGGATCGGCGCGACACCGACAGCGCGCAACGGTGCGGCCAGTTCGTCCTCTTCGGGCGGCAGATCGACGCAGATCACCCCGTCGACCCCTGCCGCAACGCACTGCGCCGCAAACCAGTCCGGCCCGCGCCGCACCATCGGATTGGCGTAGCCCATCAGCACCAGCGGTACATCGGGATGCCGCGCGCGAAAGCCGGTCGCGATGGCGAGGATGTCGGCGGTGGTTGTCCTCGCCGCCAGGCTGCGCAAATTCGCCGCCTGGATAGCCGGTCCATCAGCCATCGGATCGGTAAACGGCATGCCGAGTTCGATCACATCCGCCCCGCCCGCGACGAGCGCGTCGAGAATTTCTGCGGTCGGGCCATCGCCAGCGGTGACGAAGGCGACGAACGCGGGCCCGTGTGCGAAGGCGTTGGCGAGGCGGGTCACCGGCGTCCGCCACGCGTGAGCATCAGAGCGACCGTCAGTGCGACCGCGGTGATCGCCTGATGCATCAATTCGGCCCGGCTGAGGCTGAACACAGTGCCGCCGTTCGAATGAAGCGCGACATGCACGACGAGTAACGTGACGATCACGACGGCAAACGTCGTCGCCATCTGCCTCAGCCCCCCGCTCACAACGCGACCCCGAGATGCTCCGCGACGGTAAAGATGTCCTTGTCGCCGCGGCCGCACAGGTTGACTATGATGATCTTGTCGCTGCTCATCTGCGGTGCGCGCTGCATTACAGCGGCAAGCGCGTGGCTCGGTTCAAGCGCGGGAATGATGCCTTCGAGCTGGCACAACAGTTTGAACGCCTCGAGCGCCTGTGTGTCGGTCACCGCCGTATATTCGACGCGCCCACTTTCCTTGAGCCAAGCGTGTTCAGGGCCAATGCCCGGATAATCGAGCCCCGCCGAAATCGAATGCGCCTCGGCGATCTGGCCATCGTCGTCCTGCAGCAGGTAGGTCTTGTTGCCGTGGAGGATGCCGGGCGCACCACCTGCAAGGCTGGCGGCGTGTTGCTTGTCCAGACCATGTCCCGCCGCCTCGACGCCGAGCATCGCCACATCGGGATCGTCGAGAAACGGATGAAACAGCCCGATGGCGTTCGATCCACCACCGATTGCCGCAACCAGCAGATTGGGCAAGCGACCTTCCGCGGCCATCAACTGCGCCTTGGCCTCGGTGCCGATCACCGACTGAAAATCGCGCACCAGTTCGGGATATGGGTGCGGCCCCGCCGCAGTGCCGATGATGTAGAAGGTATCGTGGACGTTCGCGACCCAGTCCCGCAACGCCTCGTTCATCGCGTCCTTAAGTGTGCGAGCGCCGCTGGTCACCGGACGAACTTCGGCACCGAGCAGCTTCATGCGGAACACATTGGGCGATTGCCGCTCCACATCGCGCGCGCCCATGAAAATCGTACAGGGCAGGCCGAAGCGCGCCGCGACGGTGGCAGTGGCGACGCCGTGCTGGCCCGCGCCAGTCTCCGCGATGATCCGCGTCTTGCCCATGCGCATCGCCAGCAGGATCTGGCCGATGCAATTGTTGATCTTGTGAGCACCGGTGTGATTGAGCTCGTCGCGCTTGAGGTAAATCTTGGCGCCGCCCAAATGCTCCGTCAGCCGCTCGGCGAAATAAAGCGGGGACGGGCGGCCGACATAATTGGCCATCAGATCGTCGAACTGCGCTTTGAATTCCGGATCGGTCTTGGCGGCGCGATATTCGAGGTCGAGGTCGAGGATCAGCGGCATCAGCGTTTCGGCGACATAGCGCCCGCCGAATTCGCCGAAGTGGCCACGCTCGTCTGGCTGATTGCGGAAGGAGTTGGCGGTCATAACTGCCGCGCCGCGTGGAGGAAGGCGGCGATCTTGTCCACATCCTTCACGCCCGGCGCACTTTCGACGCCCGACGACACATCGACCATTTGCGCGCCGGTGACGCGCACGGCTTCGGGCAGATTGTCGGCGTCGAGCCCACCCGACAATGCCCAAGGGAGCGGGTGGTCAAAGCCCTGCAACAATTGCCAGTCGAACCGCAGCCCCATGCCGCCCGGCAGCGCATCGTTCGGCGTCTTGGCATCGTACAGCAGACGATGCGCCGCACCGGCAAAAGACGGCGCAATCGCCAGATCAGCGGCGGTGCGAACCGCGATTGCCACCCATGTCTCGACGCGTTTGGCAACCGCCGCGGCGCGAGCGGGCGTCACTTTATGCAATTGGACCGCATCGAGCCGACCGGCGCGGATCGCATCGTCAAGCAGCGCATCGCCGGGATCGACGAACACGCCGATTTTGCGGACATGCGGCGGAATGGGGCCGGCCAAAGCACCGATCTGCGCCGCCGCCACGTTGCGCGGCGATTTGGTAAAGAACACGAAACCGACATGGGTCGCCCTGTGGCGGACGGCTGCATCGACGGATTCGCTAGTCGAAAGCCCGCAAATCTTCACATCGATCATCGAGTCACGCCTCGCTGCCGGTTTCCTCGGACACCTGCCAAAGCACGCCCGACGGATCCCACAGATAGCCGACACGAAGGCCCCAGGGTTGCGCCGCCGGCGCGCGTGGCGGCTGGACCCCGAACTGTTCGACCAGCCCGGCAGTTCGCTGCCACCAATGGTCGAGGCCGCTCACGAACAATTGCAGCATCGTGTTTTCCGCCCAGGCGGGCTCATACAAATCCTGCAACAGGATGCCGGCGCCTTCGAATTCGAGGATCGCCAGCGTCTCATCGGCATAATGTTCAGTGAATCCGATGGCGGCGTAGAAGTCCCGCGAGCGCGCAAAGTCCTTCGCCGGGACAAAAGGCCGGATCAGCGCCATTCAGAGCGTCGCGGCGATCGCCCGCGCCGCTTCTGCGGGATCGGATGCGCCCGTGATGGGGCGACCGATAACGAGAATCGAAGCACCTGCATCAAGCGCGTCACGCGGCGTCATCACGCGTTTCTGGTCGCCCTGCGCCTTGCCGTCGGACCGCAAGCCGGGGACTATGAACATGCCTTCTGGCCACGCCGTATGACGCGCCGCAACTTCAAAACCCGAACACACGATCCCGTTCAGACCGCTGGCTTTGCACAGGTTTGCAAGTCGCGCGACTTGCGCCGCGGTGTCGGTCATAACGCCGATGCTCTCGAGATCCGTTTCGTCGATACTGGTCAGAACGGTGACTCCGATCACCTTGGTCTCAGGTCGCATCGCATCGCGCGCGGCGCGCATCATCGCTGCGCCGCCGCCTGCATGAACGTTGACGATACCGAGATCGAGCGGGCTCAACGAACGCATCGCGCCAGCCACGGTGTTGGGAATGTCGTGCAGCTTCACATCGAGGAAGATCGGCAGTCCGAGTTTCGCCATCCGGCGAACCCCCCCCGGGCCCTGCGCCATAAAGAATTCCAGCCCGAGTTTCAGTCCGCCGATATGCGGCGCGACGGCGCGGGCGAGCACCTCTGCCCGGTCCACATCGCCGGTATCGATCGCGACATAGATCGGGTTCACGGCGTCGTCGGCTGTTCGGACGGCAACGACGGCGGGGGTGTATCGGTCGCACCGAATGCGCGCGTCGCAGCATCGAGCTTACGCCCCAAATTCCAACGCGTTGCCCGGTGTAGCAACAGCCCGGGGATCAACCCGATCAGGAACGTCGCCAACAACAATATCGGCAGCGGCGAATCGAGGATCAAGTCGCCCCACAGATGGACGCTGACGATTACCCAGTTATTGAACGAAAAAATCACCGCGACCACGGCGAGCACGACCCAGAATACGGTGCGCAGGAACTGCATGCCGGTCCTTTCTATTTGCGCGCAGCCTAGTCGGCCCGACCCAATTCCGCCACCCGTTGCCGCAGCGTCGCGATCAACGGCGCGACGTGCGCCAGCCGCGCCTCCTCGGCATCGAGGATCGCAGCGAACGCGCGCGCCTTGAAGCCGGTCAGGTCGAGGTCGTGTGCCTCGGGCACAGACGACGCGATCAAGTCGATCATACGCTCCGCCCCGTGGAGCCGGCTCCACAGATAATCATTTTCGCGCCACGCCCGGCTGAAGAACGCCCCGAAGCTGTTGAACCGCGTGCCTTTCAGCGGATCGGGATCGCCAGGGCGCGACAGGCTGGCGCAATCCTCGGGCGAGATGCGATCGACCTTGATCGCGTCATATTCGTCCAACCCCTGACCTTGCAGCAACGGAAACGTCGCGGTGTCGAAGAACGGGAACGACAACCATGCGAGCAACGGCGCACGCCGCGACAGGCGCGGCAACGCGCCGATCGCTTCGGCCATTGCGTCGGCGGCATGGTGATCGAACGCCTCGCCATCGAATTCTCCGGGCGACATCGTCTGCAGCGCCTCGAGCAACCGATAGGCGACGTCACGCAGGGGATCGAGCGTCACGCCCGCTTCCAGCATCGCCAACCGCCGCGTAAATAATCGCAAATGCCGGATGCGGTAGGCGCGATCCCGATGGAGCAGGCCGGTCGCTGCATCGCCTCCGCGCAGCCCCGACAAGCGCAATTGTTCGTACGCCAGTGCGGCATGGCCGATATCGTGCAATGCACGATCTTGCGCCCGCCGAAGCCAGCCAAGCAGGCGCCTGGAAGTCAGGCGGTAAAGGGTCAGCTCGCCGAATAATGCGCCAATGCGCGCTTCGACGTCGGGACGAATCGCCGTGATCACCGCGCGGGTTTGTTCGATCGCGGCGGTGCGCGCGGCGATGGTTTCGAGATTGTCGCGGATCGGCTGTTCGCGCGGAATGTCGGACAGCGCCCCCAACAACGTCGCGAAAAATCCCGGCGCGGCCTCGCCATCACGGTGCAGCTTGATCCCGTGCTTGCCCGGTTTGGGATCGATATAGACGAACCGCCGGTCGACCTCGCGCCTTGCGGGGCGACCGTCGAGCGCGGCAATGGCGGGCGCGAAAGGCGCATTCGCCAACACCGACCCGTCGATCAGGACGGCGCGCTCCGGGTTGTCATGCCCCGGCAAAACCCGTGACAGAAACGCGTCCTTGCCCGGCCAATCGTGATCGCGCGCGGCGAGAACCTTGAGCAGCTCGTTTGCTGTGAAGGGTGGAAACGCGCCGGGAAAACTGGCCGTCGCACGTGCTGCAAAGGCGAGCTCGGCCGCCTCGCCGATCGACTCGGGTTCGCCGGGCCGGTCGCGGAACGACAAGGTCAGGCGATGTTCCGTCTCCACGATCATCGGCGGCGAATGCAGCGTAAGCATTTCGTCATGACCGCGAAAATCGGTGACGGTGACGAACAGGTCGAGCGGCTGTGCGTCCGGGAGCAGGCGCACGCCTTCGCTGTCTGCCGCCATAGCGTCGAATGCGTCGAGCAACAGCCCGGTAAAACCTGCACCCGAAAACGGCGGTTCGAACCAGCGTCCGCGTACGAACCGCGTCAGCTTGGCCGAGACTTCGGCCTGAACATCGGCATCCGCTTCGTCGAGTTCGCGACCCAGCATCCGCCACGCGAGCGGTGCTGCCCAGAATTTGCTCAGTCGCGATTCGGCGCGGGCATGCGGATCGACCAGCCGGTCGACGTCGGCCTCCTCCAGCCACAACCGGGTCAGCGGATCCAGGCTTTGCCCGGTAGCGATCGCCTGCGCCAGGAAGATGCCGTTGATACCGCCTGCCGAAGCCCCCGCGACGATGTCCGGCAACACCCGCATCCGGATGCCGCATTGCGCCTCGATCGCGACCAGCAAGTCGCGGTAAACCGTCTCGGTTTCGATCGTCTCGCCGCCGTCGTGGAACGCGCGGCTGGCACGGGCTAGCCGCCACACCTCCTTAGTCACACCGTGCATGTAGACCGCAAGGCTGATGCCGCCGTAGCAAACGAGAGCCAGGCGGAGTTCTTTCTCTCTCACGGCTGCGACGCTAGGGTTTTGCGGAGCAAAATCCAGCCCTTGTCGCAGCCCGGCCGGCCTTGCCTTTGCAAGGACCGACGGCGTTGCTTTGCCACGGCTGGCTGCGCAAGCTTGCGTTCTCACTCTGTTCAGGGCAATCGAACGGTATGGCGAAGCCGCAGAAACGCTATGTCTGCCAAGGTTGCGGCTCGGTCAGTCCGCGCTGGCAGGGACAGTGCGACGATTGTCAGGGCTGGAACACGCTGGTCGAGGATTCCGGCGGCGTCGTCACGCCGTTTTCGGCAAAGCATAATTTGCAGGCTGGTGGGCGACCTGTCGCGCTGGTGCAACTGGACACGCCGACCGCACTGCCGCCGCGCATGTCGAGCGGCATTGGCGAACTCGATCGCGCATTAGGCGGTGGTTTCGTCGTCGGCTCGGCCACGCTGATCGGCGGTGATCCGGGGATCGGCAAATCGACTTTGCTGCTGCAGGCGGCGGCAAAGCTCGCGCTGGCGGGGCGGAGCGTTGCCTATGTGTCGGGCGAGGAAGCAGCGGATCAGGTCCGCCTGCGCGCGCAACGGCTGGGCGTCGGTCACGCGCCGATGGGACTCGCCGCCGCGACGTCGGTGCGCGACATCCTCGCGACGTTTCCGCAGGCGCCCGATCTCCTCGTCATCGATTCGATCCAGACGATGCATTCGGACCTGATCGAGGGCGCCCCCGGCACTGTCAGCCAGGTTCGTGCCTCGGCGGGCGAATTGATCCGCTTCGCCAAGGAGCGGGGGTGCGCCGTGGTGCTGGTCGGTCACGTCACCAAGGACGGCAGCATCGCCGGCCCGCGTGTGCTCGAACACATGGTCGATACTGTGTTGAGCTTCGAAGGGGAGCGCAGTCACCAATACCGTATCCTTCGCGCGATCAAGAACCGCTTCGGCGGCACCGACGAAATCGGCGTGTTCGCGATGGGTGAGGGCGGACTGGGCGAGGTCGGCAATCCTTCGTCGCTGTTCCTCACCAGCCGCGCCGACGACGTGCCGGGAACGGTGGTGTTTCCAGCCTTGGAGGGCACGCGCCCGGTACTGGTCGAGGTGCAGGCGCTGACCGTGCGGCTGGCATCGGGCGCGACCCCGCGCCGCGCGGTGGTCGGCTGGGATTCGGGGCGGCTGGCGATGATCCTCGCGGTGCTCGAGGCGCGGTGCGGCCTGTCGATGAGCTCGGCCGAAGTGTATTTGAACATCGCGGGCGGCTATCGGTTGAGCGATCCCGCCGCCGACCTTGCCGTGGCTGCCGCGTTGATCAGTGCATTTGCCGAAAAGCCGATCCCCGCGACCAACATCGTCTTCGGCGAGATCGCGTTGTCGGGCGAAGTTCGCCCCGTCGCCCACTCCGGATTGCGCCTCAAGGAAGCCGCGAAACTGGGCTTCGAACGCGGCTGGGTGCCCAAGGGCGTCACCGGCGAAGGGATCGCGACCGCCGGCTTCGGCTCACTGGGCAGTCTCGTCGATCACTTGCTTGGACGTGGATGAAGGCCCACTTGCGCGCCCATGCGGGGAACATTAGGGCCGCTGATAACATTTCACACCGATGAACAAGAAGGATGTCTCATGAGCGACACTGCCGACCGCGTTAAGAAAATCGTCGTCGAGCATCTGGGCGTCGATGCGGACAAGGTCACCGAAGAAGCGAGCTTCATCGACGATCTGGGCGCGGATTCGCTCGATATCGTCGAGCTGGTGATGGCGTTCGAGGAAGAATTCGGCGTCGAGATTCCCGACGACGCGGCCGAGAAGATCTCGACCGTGAACGATGCGATCACTTACATCGACACCAACAAGGGCTGATTTGCCCGCACGATCTGCCCGTCAGGGCTGCGACAGGCCCGGCCCGGCAACGGTTCGGGCCTGTTTCGTTTGAAGGAGTTCGCGCATGCGCCGCGTTGTCGTCACCGGATTGGGCCTTGTCACGCCATTGGGCGCGGACGTCGAGACGGTCTGGGCGAACCTGATCGCCGGGAAAAGCGGGATCGCGCCGATCACGCGGTTCGATACCACCGAGCATAAGGCCAAGATTGCCGGTGAGGTGAAGCCCAAGGATCACCCGTGGGGCTTCGACCCGGACAAGCGTGTCGATCACAAGGTGCAGCGCCAGGTCGATCCGTTCATCGTCTATGCGATCGACGCCGCCGGACAGGCGCTCGAAGACGCCGGCCTGACCGAGATGGACCAAGCGACGAAGGAACGTGCGGGCGTGTCGATCGGGTCGGGTATCGGCGGCCTGCCGGGCATCGAGAGCGAATCGATCGTCCTCAAGGAGCGCGGTCCCGGGCGTGTCAGCCCGCACTTCGTCCATGGCCGGCTGATCAACCTGACCAGTGGTCAGGTATCGATCAAATACGGCCTGATGGGGCCGAACCACTCGGTCGTCACCGCCTGTTCGACCGGCGCGCATTCGATCGGCGACGCAGCGCGGATGATCAAGGACGACGATGCCGACATCATGCTGGCCGGTGGTGCGGAAAGCACTGTCAATCCGCTCGGCGTCGCGGGCTTCGCGCAGGCCAAGGCGCTCAACATGAGCATGAACGACCGGCCCGAACAGGCCAGCCGCCCGTATGACAAAGGCCGCGACGGCTTCGTCATGGGCGAGGGCGCGGGCGTGGTCGTGCTCGAGGAATATGAGCATGCCAAGGCGCGCGGCGCGAAAATCTACGCCGAAGTCGTCGGCTATGGCCTGTCGGGCGACGCTTATCACGTCACCGCGCCGCATCCCGAGGGGCGCGGCGCCGAGCTTGCGATGAAGATGGCGCTGCGCAAGGCGGGGATGGAACCCAAGGATATCGATTATGTGAACGCCCACGGCACATCGACCATGGCGGACACGATCGAACTGGCCGCGGTCAAGCGCGTGCTGGGGAATGATCTGGGCGGCGCGTCGATGAGCAGCACGAAGTCGGCAATCGGCCATTTGTTGGGCGGCGCGGGCGCGGTGGAGGCGATCTTCTGCATCCTCGCGATCCGCGACCAGATCGTGCCGCCGACGCTCAACCTCGACGATCCCGACGAGGGCACCGAAGGCGTCGATCTCGTCCCGCACACGGCCAAAAAGCGCCGCGTTCGCGCCGCGCTGAACAACAGTTTCGGGTTCGGTGGCACCAACGCCTCGATCATCGTCAAGGCAGTCAGCGACTAAGGAGCGCCCATGCGTCGCCTGATCCTGTTCGCCCTGATCATCGCCGCCGGGGCGTTCGCGTTCCTGTGGTATGGCAGCCGGGCCAAACAAACCGTCGACGTCGTCATCGCGCCCGGCAGCAGCCTGACCGCGGCAGCGCGGACGTTGGAGAAATCGGGCGCGGTCGATTCCGCCGACCGGCTGTTGCTGGTCGCCAAATTGTTCGGACCCGGTGAATCGATCCGCCCGGGCGAGTATCGCATCGTCAAGGGCATGAGCAGCAATGCCATCCTTGCGCTGCTGCAATCGGGCAAGGTCGTACAACGCTTCGTCGCGGTGCCGGAAGGGCTGCCCTCGATCCTCGTCGCCGAGCGGATCAACGCCGCACCCGCGCTGGCCGGCACGGTTGCCGCACCGCCCGAAGGCTCGATCCTCCCCGACAACTACGCCTATACGCGCGGCGAAACGCGGAGCATCGTGCTCGCCCGCATGCAAAAGGCGATGCAGACCGCGATTGCCAATGCGTGGAAGGCGCGTAAGCCCTCCACTGCGGCGACCAGTCCCGCACAGGCGATCAACCTCGCGGCGATCGTCGAAAAGGAAACCGGCATCCCGTCCGAACGGCGGATGGTCGCGGCGGTCTACACCAACCGGCTGAAGCTCGGCATGCCGCTTCAGGCCGATCCGACTTTGATCTATCCGGTGACCAAGGGAAAACCGCTCGGCCGCCGCATCCTGCGATCCGAAATCAACGCCGACAGCGCTTACAACACCTATCGTCGCGCGGGTCTGCCGCCGGGGCCGATCACCAATCCCGGCCTGGCTTCGATCCGCGCCGTGCTCGACCCCGCGCCGAGCAAGGCATTATACTTCGTCGCCAAGGGAGACGGGTCGAGCGTGTTCGCCGTGACGCTCGCCGAACACAACGCCAATGTCGCCCGTTACTATGCGCTGCGCCGTTCGCGCGGCGAGATGTAGCGCAACTTGACCCCGCGTCGCGCTTGCCCATATGGGCGGCGCTCGCTTGCGCGGCCCCTTCGTCTAGCGGTTAGGACGCGGCCCTCTCACGGCTGAAACACGGGTTCGATTCCCGTAGGGGTCACCATCCTTGCTCAAGAAGCGAGGATTTCTGCGGATTACACGCATTTCATCGACTTAGCAGCCGCCCAGTGATACAAAAGGGTGGTCCAAAACGATGAGATTGCGTGTGGCCGGGCCATATAAGCCGAAGCGTTCGAGTTCCTGGTGGTTCCGCCTTGTCGTGCCGGAACGGCATCGTGCTGCCGTCGGCAAGCGCGAGATTAAGGAGACGCTCGGCACCACCGACATCAACACCGCCCTGGTGAAGCACGCTGCCAAGATGGCGGAGGTGCGCGCGATGTTCGCAAGCCTCGAACAGCAGGACGCCTCCGCTGTCGATGACCGGGCCGACAAGATCGTCGCCATGGGTTTCGAAGCGTTGGCGCGATCAAACGCGCGGTTCCACTCCGAAGTGGACGGCTTTGACGTCGGCCGCGGTCTCGACAACGTCAACTACTTTATGCTGCGAATGATTGGTTTCCGAGCGCGCATCGACTGGGGCCGCGACTATGCCGCGCAGGCGCAGCGGGAGGAACTGGGCGAGGTGGATGTCGACCTGCTGCCGATGACGCAGCCGGTAGCGACCGACGCATTCTCCACCTTCGCCCATCGCGATGCCGTGACTGAGAGCATCGCCGTGTTCGAAAACAACGTCGCCTATCAGGGGGCGGCGTTCCGCGAGTTGGCCCGAGCGCATCTGGCTGCGCGGGACTGGCAGGCCATGGCGTTTGAGGCACAGATCGTGGCGCAGGCCGCCGGCACTCCGTTAAAGCCCAAGGGGCGGCTGTTCGAGGCCGTCGCCGAGCGCATCCTGCGCCGGCTGGTCGATCACCGCTTCGGCCACTGGCCGGCCAACGCGGACACCATGATCGAGCCGATGATGACCGCGATGGCCACCTATCTGCCGATGCAGGGAGATGTCGAGCCGGCCGTGCCAAGACGCACGCTGACCGACGCGATGGCGGCGTGGAAGAAGCGGAAGAGGATTGACCCGGAACTGCCCAACAAGACAGCCGACGAGTGGCAGGGCGCGGTCGACCGCTTCCGCGACCTGACTGGGACCGAGGACATGACCGCGATCACGCGGCGGATGGTGAAAACCTTTCTTGCCGACGTGGCGCAACTACCATCCCGCCCAAAAAGGGCGATCGAAGAGCTGCCGTTGCGCGAACAGATCGCTGCGGCGCACGCGGGAAATCTGCCCACGCTGAGCCCGCCTACGGTCGGCAAGCATCTGGCCGCGATCCGGTCGCTGCTGGCGGTCGCTGTAGACGAGGAATGGATCGCTGCCAATCCTGCCGCCGGGCTGTCGGTGGAGGGCTCGAAACACACCGGGACCGAACGCGACCACTTCTCCGATGAGGATCTGCGCCGCATCTATACCGCGCCGCTGATGACCGACCCGGATGCATGCAGCGACACCCTGTTCTGGATCTTGCTGCTCGCCCCGTTCCATGGCTCGCGGCCCGGTGAGCACTGCAAGCTCAGGCCGCGCGAAGTGGTGAACAATGACGACGAGTGGGTGATGCGCTTCCGCAGCGACCGCAAGCGGCGCGGTGCCTCCGACACCCCCGAGCTTCGTCCGCGTCGTCAGAAGACCGAGCAATCGGTGCGCGACGTTCCGATTCACTGGATCGTTATCGAAGCAGGATTTCTCGACTGGGTGGCCTTGCAGATCGAGCGCGGCGAACAATGGGTCTTCCCCGATCTGGTCGCCGACAAATACGGCGATCGCTACAAGTATCTGTCGCGCGAGATCAACGATGCGATCCGTGCTCTCGGCATCCAAGATCCCGACAAGTCATTCTACTCGACCCGTCACAACTTCAAGCGGGAGGGAAGACGGCGGCGGGTCAGTGAGCACGACCTTGACCAGATGGCCGGCCACGCGTCGCTCAATGTGGGCCGGAAATACGGGCAGGGCTCGCCGATCGATGCGCTCAAAGAGAGCATCGATCGCCTCGAGTTCCGCAGCGTGCCGTGGGATGCAGTCGTCGCCTGCGCCCACAAACGATTGTTGCTGCGCGCCGAACAGCCGCGTGTTACTACAACACGGTGAAGCCCTGTCGGCGTAGATGCGAAAAAAGGTCGAAGTTGATTTGGCGGCTGGCGGCCTTCCCCCTATAATGCTTTTGTGAACGACGATCTCGCCTTGTCTGACAAAGAAGCCGCTGCGGGGGCATTCACGGATACGTCGGTCTGGGAGATGATCGGTGAGCTGCTAGCGGTCGCTGCTCGTTTCGTGCAACGCCGCCTTGGTGGTCCGGACGCAACGCGTAGGCTGTTGTCGGTGTTGGTCGCGTTCATGACCGCTATACGTGTCATGATCGCGCGCCAGCGCGATGTCGCACGGCGTTATCTCCCCGTTATCGCAGTGTCGCTCCAGGTTCGACACCTGCGTTGTGCGCCGTCACGGCGGGCTGGAGCCTAAATATCTCGTCGGCGATATAAACGGGTGCCGCCGCTGGCGGCGTCCCAACAAGCTGACGGACCAGAACCGCATCTTCTGCGACACGCGCGTTATCGCGCGACAGCGAGCGTTAGCGAGCGACAGCGCGGACGGTGGCTCTGGTCCTCCCGAGGAGGACAACAACCATGACTAATAACCGCAATCAGCGCTTTAAGACGATCTGCGCTAAAGCCGATCAGATCGTATTCCAGACGGGCGTTAGCGCGTCCGAATTATCTGGTTACGCCGTCTCCATGGCGGCATTCGGCCGGAAACCAAACGGCGAATTTTACGCAATGTTCGAGGAGTGGCTGAGGCAGCAACAGGCCGTTCCCGGCGCCCCGCCGGTAGATATGCCCGCAGACGCAACGGTCCAGTTGGAGGAATGGACTGACCACCTGAAGGCCGAAATCATGCAGCGCGTTACGTCAATCGTGCGCGGAGTCGCTGGTAAGTTCGAGCAGACGACGGCGATGCGGGTGATGGCGCTGGAGCGGCTTTGCGCAGACCAATCCCGCCGCAATGCTGAGGTGCTTCAGAGCCTGACAGAAACCGAGGCGGAGTTGAGCGACGCGCAGGCCCGGTTGCAGTCGCTGATCAGCGAGCTCAAACAGGAACGCGAGCACGTTCAGCGCATGCACGGTCGACTGGAAGAGCGCGATCTGCTGTTTCAGGCACTGCGGTCGAAAACAGCGGCGCTGTCCAACGTCGATGGTAAGCACGCGTCCGACGGCGATGATATCGGCGCCGGCGGCTCGACCGGCGTTGAAACGGCCAGCATTGCCGACGCGCCGTCAATGGCCCAGCCGGTAGAGGAGCCCAATGAGCCGGAGCAGCCCCAGGCAACGAAAGCAGACCGCCCCTTGGGTGGTCAGGCCGAGATGCCGCTCGTGACCAACAACGTCGCCGATGAGGCGGAGGTGGCCGGTGACGACCGGGGCTGATCCGCAGCCGCCTACGCCATCGTCGTTATGGCGACGGCGCGGTTTTCAGTTTGGGCCTTCCCGTTCGGCTTTTCCGTGGCCGGCAAGCTGCGGCCCGTAACGTCTTCGCGCAGGGCCGTTCGGGGTAGTGGGGGCAGAGCCTCATCGCTCACTGCGGAACTAGGAGTTAGTTCCACGAAGTGAGCCCACGCAAATACCGAATTGGATCCCTTACCTGCAGCGCGCGATGAAGGACTGGCCGAATCCAAAGTGATGTCCCTCTTACCGGCTTGGTCGTTGGTGCCTCGACACCGACCGGCGAGGTCATACGACCACCACGGACAGGATCATGCCGCCTAAGGCGAAGGCCGCGCCCGCGCTGACCAGGAGCATCGCCGAGCGAAACAGGATCTGGACGCGGCGGCGTCAGCCGTGCTGATGCGGATGCCGATCGAGATACAACCGCAGCGATGCGCGAAGCTCCCGACACTGCGGCGCAGCAAGCCGAGGAGTGCCGCGCTGTCACCGCGACATCGGCGAATGCTGAACGGTAGCGCAAAATGGGTCATGACGTTCTCACAAAGCCACGGAGTGCGTTGGCCAATATGATAGCTGTGGCGGCAGCCGATTGCGCCGAAGCCAAGCGCCTAACCGTGACATAGAAGCCGCCCATACTGCAACTATAGCCTTGCGGAGGCGAGGCACCGCAGGGTGCGCTCGCCTGCGAACAAGTTTTCCAAAACGGCGAAGCCACACGCAAATGTTTCTGCCGTAACGGTCATCCAGAGATGGACTGGAAAATGCTGGGCCGGTTTTGCCGGCCCAACATTTGAAATTGTTCACAATTTCGCCGATCGGCATTTGAACGACTATTGGCCGCGTTGCCACGATGCCCGCAAGGCCGCCTGCCTAGCTGCGTCGCCGTACAGGATATCCGCTTTGGTCTCCGGCCGGGGTTGGTCGCTGGACACTTGAACCAACGTGGTCGGTGTAGGCCGATCCTCGACGAGCCCCACAGCACGTCGAGGCTGCACCGCCTCTGGCGCATTCAGGTCATCATGCAAACGACGCAGACGCTCCTGCATGTGGGGCGCGCGACCATGGAAACGCGATAGATGAATGAGCGCCGCAGGCGCATCACCACCAAGCGTGATCTGCTCACCCTTGCGGACTAGATTCAAGGGCTTGGCGGTCACGTGTGCTTGAACCTGCGCCAGCGCCTGCTCGACTTGCTTGAATACCCGGCCAATAAGAAACGGGCTTCGCTGCAACGTTTCGACTACGCTGGGATCGACCTTGGCCGCCAAGAGCGCAGATTTATCGATCCTGTCGTCTTCGTCGAACGTGAGCGATACGTTGCGATTGACGAGGTCGCGGGCGATCGTCGTAGCATCGAGCAGCGGGGGCGGCATTGCAGGAGTAGGTATCGCCGAGGCGACGGTCGCTGGCGCCGGCGTTGTAGGTATTGGCGCACGTGGTACCGGCTCGACCGGTGGCGCGGGCGCGAGGTTCGCAGGCAGGTGCGCGATCACCGGCACGGCCTGTTGCTTCGATGGAACGAGTGACGCAGCTGGTGTGGTCACCGATGGCTCGCGGGCAATCTCGACTGGAACATGCCCGGCAGGAGGTCTCGTCCGGTCCGCGCTGGTGAAGCGGCCGGCAAAGATATCGTCGATTGCAGCCTTAATCGCCGGGCTATCCTGATAACGGAAAAAGGATCGTGCCAGCGCAGGATCGACCTCATCGAGAAGATGCCGCTTCCGGCCTTCGATGGTGCGCGTGCTGAGCGACAGGCGATTGGCAGGCAGCTGTCGCACGACACCGGCGATTTCCCGCTGCTGGCGACCATAAAGGGTCTTAAGCTGCGTTTGCACGCGCGTTGCGGTGACGCCGACCGGCATCGCGCCCTTGGCCAGCGTGAAGCGCAACCCATCGGTTACGATCAACGGGCGGCGTGCCTCCACCTGCCGGAGCCATTGCTCGACGGGGTCGATCGCTGCGGTCACGGGCGGCACCACGTTTTTGGCCGGCGGCGACACGCTGACCGGCACGGTAACGAGCGACTCTAACCTTGCCTCGGCGATCACGGCTGCACCGCGCAGCCGTTCGGCTTCGGCCGCACATTCGGCGACAAGGCTGCGATCGTGGCGCAGCGCGACATCCAGCACATGCAGGTATCTCCCGGCCGCCACGACGATGTCCGCGCGCCGCTGATGTTCGCGGCGTGACCCGGCCGATGGATCCGCATCGATCGCTCGCACCAGCTGTCCGTTGATCCGGGTCAGATTCCGGGCGCGAGACGCGGCGCGGTCGTCGGCGTGCTGCAGGGTTGCGGCGAGATGGTCGAGATCGGCGGCCGCGATCAGATCGGCCTCAAACCGGGCGGTCGGATCGCCGTCACCAGTAGCGCCGGATCCCGATCGCCTGGCCAAACGCGCGCGCCATCCTTCGACGCGGCGAGCAGCCTCGGCATGTGCAGCATCCCGCCTTGCGTCGATCTGCGCCAGGATCGCCTTCGATTGGCGCTCCTCGTTCCGGGTGCCGGCGGCGGTCGCCGCGCCGCGCGCTTCCGCTGCTGCCTGCCGCGTACCGAGATGCTCCTGCGGATCGGCGACGATTCCCATATCGGCATGGCGGCGCGGATCGACCCGGCGGGTAACGTCCGCCTTCTCAAGCTGGACGTTGGTCAGCGCGGCGAAACGCCGGCGCAGGTCCTTGATCCAGCGATCGTTGCCGACCTGCGCGACCTTCTTCTGGCGCAGCGGCCAAAGCTCGCGGTTCACGCGATCCCTCTTCACTGTAACGGCGGCGAAGTCCCACATGCCAGGCGCGAGCCGGCTGGTGTCATGGTCGCTTCGTTCGAGTTCGGCGATCTGCGCCGCCGTGATGCGGGCGCAGGGCCGGTCGTAATAAACGAGGTGGAAGTGCCAGTTCTTTTCGTCGTTGTTGTGATCCGGCGCGTGCATAACCGCGACGAACGGGATACGACGGCGGCGAAACTCGTCGGTGAAGTCTCGCAGCAGCTGCACCTTGCCGGCCATGGGCAATTCGTTCGGCAGCTCGCCGACGATACGATACTGGGTGCGGCCGGCGCGCCCGTCGTGAAACTTGGCGAATGTCTGGTCGTCGCCGTCCTTGGCGACCCAGCGATCCTGTTGCTCGAGGAACTTGCGCATCGCATCGCCGGAATCGATGTCGAACCGGACGATTTCATCGTGATCAGCGCCCCCATATTGATCCCGCAACGCCGGTGGGCAATCGTTCCGCCGGACGACCGCGGCCCAGAAATCCGGCCGGTCGGCAAAGCGGCACGACATCTGGTCCGACCCGCCCGACCGCTCGTGCTCCTCGACCAGCGTCCAGAACTCGGCGCGCTTGGACGGATCGGCATCGATGTTGGTGAACAGAGCGCGGTCGCCGTCCGGCTGACTTGCCACCGCGCCGCCGCGGACGATGTAGCGATCATGGCCGGACGGCGTCCGCGCCGCTACTGCCGCTTGCGTGCCAGCATGGCGTCCCTGGCGGGGCGACGACTGTCGCACAACGGCAGCGAACGGCCCGGCGTCCACGGGTATTTCCGCAGCTCTTTGCACCAGCAGCTCAGGGTGTCGTCCATGACGTACCAGTTCGAAGCCGGACAGGAGACACAGATCGGCACCGGGTCCGGCATCAACTCCCGATGGGAAGTCGCCAAGGATTTCAAGGTTTCGCTGTAGAAAAGGTCGTCCGGCGTCAGCTCCTTCGGATCGACCGCTGGTTTGACCGGCGGCAACTCCATCTTCTTCTGCTTCTCTTTCACGTTCATTCTCCTCATGGCCGGCCGCGTTGGTCGGCTCGATCGAGGGAGATGCGGCGACCGGGTCGACAGCGTCCGCCAGGATCGCCACCGCCGTTTCACGCTCGACGTACCGATTGTGCGCCCGCGCGGCGCCCGGGCGGTTGCGCCGCCCATCCTCCATCCGTTCGGCCGAGACCTTGTTGATGAAGGAATGCGCGAAGTGAAACGACGTCGCGCCCTCGGAGGTGGCCAGCCGATGCGCGCGGGTCATCGGCACGTGGAACGGGATTCGATCGCCGGCCTCCGCTTGCTGGCGTTCCGGCGCCTGACGGCTGGGCCGCCAACGTACGACGCCGAGCACGTCGTCAGCGATTTCTGGTTCCAACCCTTCACGCAGCAGCGCGTATTTCTGGTTGGCCTGTTCGGCTCTTCGCTTGAGCAGAGCAGTCCTGTCGTCGGCCACACCGCATCTCCCAGACGCGCGGGATTGCGCGTCTGGAGTGGTTTTCGGATCGTGACGGAAACCATGCCAAACTGCCCCCAAAACCCTTTTTCGAAATTATAGAAAAGGGGTTTTGGAGAATCGGCGACGGTATGTTGTCGCCGTCGCGTGTGACCGGTTATATTCTCGATCAGACTGTGCTGATACGCGCAGCTAAGTTGGCTTGCCAACTTAGCGGTAGTGCGCCTGAAAATCAGTAATACTTTTGAGCGCTATATTACCTGATGTAAGGTGAAACTGCCGTTAGATTACATCAGGAAAGGGTATTCGTCTGATCACTTACGTCGACCGCCGGCCCGCGATATTTCCGCATGCGCAAATAACGTTCTTGCGAGACATGCGTAATTCGGCAACGTAAATGGATCTCCGCCTGAGATCGGACTGCTTTCGATCCGGCGGAGGACTTTACGCTGCAGCAGCTTCAGTCGGCCCTTGATGCACTGATCGGCGTCGCAACCGACCTCGTCGTCAGCGCGGCCGCATCATCCGCGCGTGGGTATATGTCCGCGCGCGACACTGCGATCGACCTGCGGAGCGAGGTTGCGCTTCGGGAGATCGTCGGACCCGCGCTGTATAAGCTCGCCCTCGGCATGTCGGCGGAGGTCGAGCGTCATGCGACGCCGCGGTTCAGGTCCATCCTCGCCCATCCGCGCCACGGCCGCGAGCAGCTGATCGACGAACTCGACAGAGCGGACACCGAACTCAACACGGTCATTCATGAGGCAGGGTCGCCGCCCACAGCCGCAGCTGCTCTCCGGATCGCCCTCGCGATCATCCGTGTACGCGCCATCACCGTGGCACTGGGAGAACAGGCGTTCGCAGGCCCTCCCGGATCGAAGGGCAGCGGCGCACCGACACCGCGTCGCCGGGCGATCCAGGCGACCGATCTGGGCGAGGACGTGGCGCGGGCCGTAATTGCTGCCATCGACACCGGCAATCAGTGGCATACGGCGCTGGAGCCTCTCCGCGACCTAGAGGCGACCGGTGCGAACCGGAACGGCGTGGCGACGAAGATTCTGACGTTCGCGGACATGCCGGATGGCCGCGCCATTCTGGAGCGCATTGCCGCCAACGCGCGCCCGCACTTTCCGCCGGTGGAACGCGCATCGACCAATGCCTCCGCGACGGATGTGCCGATCGCGGGAGGCGACAAGCCGAACATGGCCGTGAAGGCAGATCGCGTCGTTCCCGCGGTCATCGAGAGCCTGTCGACCTTCGATCAGAACGGCGCGCGACTGTCGGTCACCGAAATCGCCCGCCTACAGAAAGAACAGCGGAGGCAGCGATGAAACCTCGCAGCTTCCCGCTCGCTCGATCGCCTCCTTGGTTGCCACGCGGAGAATGAAATTCACATAATGGAGCCCCATCATGAACACGAACAACCATTACCGCTACCTGCACTTGTTTGAAAAAGAGAAAGGCGGGGTCGGATCGACGGGGAGCCTCGTCACGGCCGCACATGCCGTGATGAAGCGTGGCGATCCCATCGTCTTCGTCGAGTGCAGCGTGACGCAGGCCGACGTGTCTAATGCGTACGCTGACCGCCACACCGTCCACGAGGTCGACCTGAAGAGCGACGACGCCGCGGACCAGATCCTGAGCGCCGTGCAGCAGGCGGGTCCCGGTGCCCGCATTTTCGTCAACGTGCCGGGCGGGCGGCTCGAAGATCTTGACCGCGTCCACCATCTCATCCGCTACGTACAGAAGAAATACCCCAATCTCATGAAGGTCGCCGTCACGTGGACGATGGGCCTCGACGCCGCGTCGCGCACGACGCTGGACGCGCTGCGCGCTTCCGACATCCCGGGCCAGCTCATCCTGAACATGCCACGTTGGCATGGCGATCTGCGCGACTACAGCAACGTCGATCGCGACCTGCTCGACAGCGTCCGTTCCGAAGGAGGCATCGTCCTGAAGATGCCCGGCCTGACGTCCCATCTCTATGACCGTTTCCGCAAGGACGAGATCGGCCTCGACATGCTGCCGCAGGCACCGCGCATGACCTTCGGGAACGTCGCGGCATTCGAGATGTGGGAGGACGAGGTCGTCGCGACGCTGGCGAGCATCTACTGATGTCTGGCGGCACCTCGGCGATCGTGAACCTGTACATCGCCATTTACGGACATGCGCCTTCGTCCCAGACGACGGAGGCGCTAATCCGCGCGGAGCAGCTGCTCGGCATCACCGAAGGAGATGCGCTCGCGCGGTTCTACGTCGTTCTGCTGCACGCCGCCGACCGCTTCGACGAGACTGTCGATCGCCGCACGTCGGACGAGAAGGCGTTTATCGCCGGACTGCGCGGCGTGACGGCGGACCTGGCTACGACCGTGCGCAACGTGGACGAGGCCGGTCGGAAGGTGATACGCACCGCAAAGCAGCGCGGATCGATGTTCTCCGATGACCACGTGGTTCCCGTGGATAGGTCGGCATCTCCGCTGTTCGCCTACCTTCGCCACGCATTCTATTTTACCAGCCACGGCGAACAGGATGCCGAGCGCATCATGGCCGCGCGACACGACATTTTCGCGTCAGGTGTGCTGCTGATCGTCGCCGTGATTGCGATCTGCGGAATGGTCCAGTTGCTGGCCCCGTGACGTCGGGCGGAGGCCGCATCGCCCAGCCATTGATTATATTAAGTCACCGGGGGGGTCTACTACCGACGAAAACCGGGTTGCCGAGACCTTAACGGGTGGCTGCTAGCGTAGGTGCATGTGGCGATCCTCCATGACCCCCGGAGTGGCCCAGTTGCCCAAGGGTATGTGCTTGCGACCGGAGAGCGCCCGATCGCTGCTCCATGCCGAGCGGTTCGCCCGCAAGGCCCTGTCGCCGATGGACACGGCGATCACAATCGAGTTCAGTTCCGCGCTGGTCGGCAGCGTGCAGCCGTATGAGCTGTTCCGAAAGATCTGGGAGAATACACGACGCGCCTGGAACTACCGTGTGAAGCAGAGCAAGGCGCAGGGCAGTTTCGATGCGATCGCCGTGTGGGAAAACCCGCCGAACGGGCCAATCCACGTTCACTGGCTGCTGCGCTGGTCGCCGCTCGATCGGGACGATCTCGAAAAGCGCATCCGCCGCGCGCTGAAGAAGCTCGCCCCCAACATGCCTAACCGCTGCCTGATGGTGCAGCCTGCGAAGACGACGAGCAGGATCGCCAAATATATGGCGAAGGGGATCGACGCCCCTTACGCCGGTCACTTCTATCTGAAGCAGTCGCCGCAGGGTCCGATCCATCATCGTCGGATCATCATTTCCCGTTCCCTCGGGCCGACGGGGCGCAAGATATATCGAAAGAAGAACGGGCTGCCGCCAATCTAACATCGGAGCGCGACGCCCCCTCCCAACCCCGCGCCGATGAGCCGTCCGACGATTCTCATCAACAGCACCCGCAGAAACGCATGGATGGAAGCCCTCCCCGTCGAAAGCGGATTGCCCACTCCCATTGCGGACAGGCAAGCTGTCGGCATGAACGCCGTCGAAATCGAAGAAGCCGTATCCGAACTGGCGCTCCAGCCTTTCGATTCCGCGGAGTTTGCCTTCCAGTTTCTCGCAGCGTTCAGCGCCCGTGACACCACGCTGAAGCGCTTGCGCAAAGGCGACTCGAACCAGTCCGACGTGATCGGCGGCGTCCTCTGGCGGGGGAACATCCACATCGCCGTCGCACCCGCTGGCGGCGTGCATGATGCGCTCGCCGCTTTGCGAGCCAGTCCCAGGACCGCGTCGAACAAGGCCAAGTTCATCCTGGCCACCGATGGCGATACCGTCGAGGCCGAGGATCTGGTCGGCGGCGATATGATCGCGTGCGTCTATGCTCACCTGCCGAATCATTTCGCGACGTTCCTGCCGCTCGCGGGCATCTCCACCGTCAAGGAAATCAAAAACAACCCGGTCGACATCAAGGCGACGGGGCGACTCAACAAGCTCTACGTCACGCTGTTCAACGACAATCCGGACTGGGCGACCGAGGAGCGACGGCACGCGCTCAACCAGTTCATGGCTCGGCTGATCTTCTGCTATTTCGCCGAGGATACCGGCATCTTCAACGGCGAGGGGCTGTTCACCGCCACCGTCGCCAAGATGTCGGAGGCCGGCCACGGCACCGGCGACGCGCAATGGGGCAACACGCACGAAGTGCTGCAGCACCTGTTCCTGGCGATGGAGACGGCTGTCAAACACGACGGAAATCTCGACAATCGCTACCGCCGCGCCGCCGGCATCCGCCCCTATGCCGACGTCTTCCCGTATGTGAACGGCGGGCTATTCACCGCGGCTGGCGAATGCCCCCGGTTCAGCCGCACCGCGCGCGCCTATCTGCTCAGCGCCGGCGAACTCGATTGGAAGGAGATCAACCCGGACATCTTCGGATCGATGATCCAGGCGGTCGCCGACGATGGCGAGCGCGGCGAGCTGGGCATGCACTATACCAGCGTGCCCAACATCCTGAAGGTGCTGAACCCGCTGTTCCTCGACGACCTGCGCGCGCAGCTGGATGCGGCGGGCGACAGCAAGCAGAAACTGCGCAATTTGCGCAAGCGGCTGGCGAGCATCCGCGTGTTCGACCCGGCATGCGGATCGGGCAATTTCCTGGTCATCGCTTATAAGGAGATGCGAAAGATTGAAGCCGAGATCGTCGCGCGGCTAGGCGGAGAAGCGAATCTCAAGCTGGATGAACGCCGCAGCGTCATCGCGCTCTCCAATTTCTACGGTATCGAGATCAAGAGCTTCGCTGCCGAGATCGCCCGCCTCGCGCTGCTAATCGCCGAGTTCCAGGCTGATTGCCTGTATCTCAGCCAGCAGGAAGCGCGGGCGATGGTGCTGCCGCTACACAAGACGGGGCAGATTACGGTGGGAAATGCGCTGCAATTAGACTGGCTTGAGGTGTGCCCGCCAGTCCACGCTGCTCCTGCAGTCGAGCATGACCTCGGTGGGCTGACCGGCCGGTTAGCGTTGGAAGAAACCGGGCTAAAAGACGAGCGTGATGAAACGTATCTTTGCGGCAACCCGCCATACATCGGCGCCCGTAAGCAATTAGAGCCGCAAAAAGCAGATCTATGTCGGGCGTATGCCGGGGACGTAGCGTTCAAAGACGCGGATTACGTCAGCGGATGGCTCATCAAAGCTATCGAATACAGTGACTGGTGCCGCTCAACTGTCAGAAGGGAGAATTGGACCGTCATCTGGCTTCAAAACGTTCGGCGGCATAGCGTGAAATCCCACTGGCGAGAGATGGCATCAGACGGCCCCGGCGAGAGCTTAATGCCGCGAAAGCTGGCCGCTTGGCGGGGCGGTCACATGAATAATCTTGAACTACGAGCTGCTCCGGGAGAGCCAGCGCACGAGCGATCATGCGCGCAAACGCTTCCCAGCTCACGGCGCTTCCGTTCGTCAGATGCCAGACGCCACACTCTCCATCGAGCGCCAGATCGAGCGTCGCGTTCACGAGGTCGGGAACATAAGTCGGGCTGATCACTTCGTCAGCGGCAGCATAAAACTTTTCGCCCGATCTTAACGCTGCCTCAACTGCGCGAGCAAAATTCTGCTCGTCGTAGGGGGAGAAGAACGCGGCCGTTCGAACGACCAAGGCGTCAGGATGATGCTCGCGAAGCCCCGCCTCCATCGCCGCCTTTCCGCGCCCGTAGGCATTCATCGGACACGGCGTATCGCTTTCAGACCACGGCGCGTTTCGCTGACCGCCGAAAATAAGATCGCTCGAAAAATGGACAGTGCGTATCCCGCGCTCCTTTGCAGCCGAGGCGACGGAAATGGGACCGATTGCGTTGGCTCGGTGGGCTTCGGTTTCCTGCGTTTCGGCGTCATCGACACGCACCCATCCGGCGGCGTTGATCACTAAATGCGGTTTGAACCTGTCCAACGCAGCGGCAACGCTCTGCTTGTTCTCAATGGCCAGCGTGTCGCGGTTCGTCAGGATGTAGTCTAATCCTCGCAGGTGGCACGCACCCGCGAAGGCTCGCCCAAGCGTGCCGGTTGCGCCCGTGATCAAGATAGGCTGATCGCGGGGAACATCGAATTCAGAGGATCTCCCACCTGCGACCAGCCTAATATCGCGTTGCCACCAGCCCTCCCCCTTTATGATGTGCGGAAGCCGACTACGGCTTCTTGTCGTCACGTCGGCGATGAGTGCCGCAAGTGCCGTTGGGCGGGGAGATGGGCCGCTTACGTCGAACGCTCCCGACTCATAGTGGTTCAACCGACTGGTTAGGAGGCTGTTCCAGTCGAACGCACCGAGCAACGCCCATATCGTTATCGCTCGCACGTCGACTGAATCAGCAGCCAAGCTTTCGCACGTCTCTAGCGATCGGGACAACCATCGCAGCTGTTCCTCGCGTGTGCAGGCGAGATGACATTCAGTGATTGCAATCGGTAGGCTATAGCGCGACCAGCAATCGCGTATCGCGACTTCCAGACCATTGATGGCTTCCGACAGTTCCCTAGCGGCCACCCTGTCGTGATATCCGACGTCTGGCAGGGGCCCTCCATCTGGCGCATCGTCAAGGTACCGATCGCTCGTAACATAGTGATTGATGCCGATGATATCTGGCGTGCAGGGCTCGTTGGCCATCACGTAGAGGCGCGGCTCGAGGCCAAAGTCGCACAGCCGAACCCAGAAGGGATGCCCCGGAACAACGCGCCCGCAAAGTAAATCCCAGGACATCCAACGACGTTCATTATAATGTTCGGCAACGTCTTGAACGCCGGGGCTCGCATAAGTCCGCCCGAGATCGTCTGTTTGCACCAGGCGCGCGGATGGAGTGACGCGCCGGATCGCTTTCATAGCCAATCGCGTGGCATCGATTTGATTGAGAAGGGCTAGCCAAAACACCCGCTCATCCTGCGCATGTGGGTACCAATGCCCATAAAGTGCGCTGAACCTCGCCGTTGTGAGAGGTTCGTTGATCGGCGTCCAGTGAATCACCCAAGGATAACGCTCAGCAACCGCGCCGGCGTACTCTGCCAGCTGGGTTGCAAATTTGTCGTCGATCAGGCTGGTCCAGGCCGGTCCGGAGCCATGGTGCACGAGCCCAACTATCGGATCGATTTCAAGCTTGCGCAGACGGTTCAGTCGTTCGTCGGGCCAACTCCAGTCATACTGGCCGGGGAATTCTGTTACTGTGCGTTCCCAGAGAACAGGGTAACGAATACGGCGAAGTCCGAGTTCGGCGAAACGATCCAGGTCATCCAACCGATCGTGATGGCCGGACATGCGTGTCTGGTCGCGATAGACATTCCCTACCCGATTCACGGTACACTCGTGGCCGCCCCAGATCTCAATCATCATGCCCCCGCAAAATGCCAAGCGTCATCCCTGGTTCCCGCCACGCGCACTTTTGCTTTCCTACTCAAATTTCTGAGGGATGGAACTTCATCGGCCATAAGGAATTTCACCGTTGGGAGGGGGCGCAACAAGGAGTGAACCCGGCGTGTTCAATTCGGAAGCCTGCGCGATTTCGTCTTCGGAGCCACAGCGGCAACAACTTCTTTGTTTCTCTCATCTCCGCTGGAATTTCGTGAAGCAGCGCCCGCAGCATTTGATGCTGCGAATGGCTCGGCAGTTTGACGTCCTGTTTTGGGAAGAACCTATCTTCGACGCGGTCGAGCCGCACCTGGAAATCATCAAGGTCGACGGAATCCGTGTGGCCGTGCCGCATTTGCCCGAGGGTATCGACACTGAGTACGCATTACGCGTGCTCCTCGATCAACTGGTTTCGCAAGATTCTCGCGCCCTGTTGCGCTGGTACTACACACCGATGATGTGGGGATTTTCCGGTCACCTCCCGGCCGTAGCAACGGTTTACGATTGCATGGACGAGCTGGCGAACTTCGCCTTCGCGCCCCCCGAACTGTTGCCGCGTGAAGAGCAGTTGCTCGCCGCAGCGGATGTGGTCTTCACTGGGGGTCATAGCCTGTATGAGGCCAAACGCGGACGCCATCACGAAATCCATCAGTTTCCATCAAGTGTTGATGTGGCACATTTTACCAGCGCTCGCAAAATTCCGCGCAATGAGTCTGTCGGTCCAACGCTCGGGTTCTATGGCGTAATCGACGAACGGATGGACCTGGCCCTGATCGCCGATTTGGCGCGGGCACGACCGGACTGGACGATAGACATGGTGGGTCCAGTGTTGAAGATTGACCGCGCAGATCTTCCAACGATGTCAAATATCAGATGGCGCGGGCAGGCCGACTATGGTGAACTGCCAGAAATTGTCGCCGGATGGGACGTGGCAATTATGCCGTTCGCAATCAACGAGGCTACCCGCTTTATCAGTCCGACGAAGACGCCCGAATATTTGGCTGCAGGGCGACCGGTGGTCTCGACCCCAATCGTGGATGTTGCGCGACACTATGGGCAGCTTGAAGGCGTCAAAATTGCAGAGAATGCGGCCGCGTTTGCCGCCGCCGCCGAACACATGATGCAACTCGATCGTGCCGGCAGTTGGCGAGATGAGGCCGACTGCGTCCTTGCTACCATGTCATGGGATGCGACCGCCAGCCAGATGATTGCCATCATCAACCGCGTGCGCGCCGATAAGGTCACAACCTTACGCGCCGAAGCCGAACACTACGACTTTCTGATCGTCGGCGCCGGATTTGCGGGCTCCGTGATGGCGGAGCGCTTGGCCGCCGATGCCGGCCTGAGAGTGCTGGTGGTCGATCGCCGACCGCACATCGCCGGCAACGCCTATGATTGCCTCGACGAGGCAGGGGTGATGATCCACCAATATGGTCCGCACATCTTCCATACCAACAGTGAAGAGATTTTCACGTATCTGTCCCGCTTTACCGAGTGGCGACCTTACGAACATCGCGTCTTGGGGCACGTCGATGACAAGTTGGTGCCTATCCCGATCAACCGTACCACGCTGAATGAGTTGTACGACGCCGGGCTTGGCAGCGAAGAGGAGGCAGCGGCTTTTCTTGCCGCGCGGGCCATGCCGGTCGCCAGTGTCGAAACCTCCGAGGACGTAGTCATCGGGGCGGTAGGTCGCGAACTCTACGAGAAATTCTTCCGCGGCTATACACGTAAGCAATGGGGGCTGGATCCGTCCGAACTAGATAAATCAGTCACCGCGCGTGTGCCAACGCGAACGAACACGGACGACCGTTATTTTACCGATGTTTTTCAGGCTATGCCGGCTGAAGGTTACACTGTGATGTTTTCGCGGCTGCTTGCGCATCCGAACATCACCGTGATGCTCGACACCGATTTCAGGAAGCTGGGCAGCCAAGTAACCTATGATCGGATGGTCTACACGGGCCCCATCGACGAATTTTACGAGCACCGCTTCGGTAAGCTGCCGTATCGCTCGCTGAGGTTTGAGCACGAAACGGTCAATACTGAACGGCACCAGTCGGTAGCGACGGTCAATTATCCTGGGGAAGATGTGCTCTTCACTCGAATAACCGAATACAAGCACCTGACTGGGCAGGATCATCCGAAAACCAGCATCACACGTGAATATCCATGTGCAGAAGGCGACCCGTATTATCCCATCCCTCGACCGGCGAACGCAGAACTATACAAGCGATATCAAGCGCTCGCCGATGCCGAGCAGTCTGTAACCTTCGTGGGACGGCTTGCGACTTATCGCTACTACAATATGGACCAGGTCGTCGGTCAGGCTTTGGCTTCGTACCGTCGTCTAAAGCGCGAGATGGCTGAAGTCACATTATCGGATCGGATCGCTGCGTGACGGTCAGCAAGCGGGGCTAATCCTATGATGATGGTCGATACAGAGCTGCGAAAAAGCGCGATCCACGGCGTTGGCGTTTTCTTGACCGAGCCGGTCGCTAAACAAGCGTTAGTCTGGCAGTTCGATTCGCGGATCGACCGGGTATACTGTGAGGAGGAAGTTGCCTCGCTGAGCGGGCGTACCCAGACCTTCCTGCAAATCTATTCCACGTGGCACGAAGGCGTGAAACTCTGGGTGTTGTGCGGTGACAATGGGCGTCATTTCAACCATTCCGACGTGCCAAACACGATCTCCGACGGAACGGCATTCGGCACGGACGTGGCGGCGTTCGATTTACCTGCGGGCACAGAGTTGACCTCGGACTACAGAACGATCTGCGACGCGGTTCGCAACGGCGGGATGAGCTTTTAAATCAGCCCCCAAAGATTCCCAAAGCCTTCGATCGTTCGAGTTCGCCACCGACAAGTTTGTCGCCAATATCCAGCCGATAACGCCCATTCGGCACGACTATCTTTTCGGCGCGAAGATATGCGCAGGACTGGGCTTCGGCAATGGTGCTCGCCACTCCGGTCACGACCATCGTCCAACCGTAGAGCCCGGCAGTTACGAAGTTTCCCCGGCTGCGCCCAACCTCGCCAAAGTGGATATGGCTCCGATCATCTCTGTCCAACGCATCCATTATGATCGGTAAGCCGACCGGCGCGTTGACCTCGTGACGCGACCACGGGAATGGCGGGGTGGTTATCAAAACGCCGACTGCCCAGCCATCCTCAGTCTTGAAAGAGTCTGATCCAAGGCCTGTCATACGCGCAAAAAGCTGACCCCACTTGGTGCGTTGTAAGGGAGACAGGACGGCAAAGCCCGGATAGCCAAACCGGCAAGTGAACTCGAGTGGCCAGATGCCGGCTTCATTCACGATGGCGTTAAGGTTGACGTAGCCGATATGGCCTTTGCCGCGAAGTAGTGGGGCGACAAGCTTGAGCGTGCGCCTGAAAAATCCGCCCGTTTGTTCGAAAGTCGCGACCGTACCCATTTCCCCGGTCAATTCCCCCATATCACCGGCGAAGAACCGCTTATGCTCCCAATCGAGGCATGCCGGCTCAAGGAACTCCGTTCCATCGAAATACGCGCCCACGCCAACTTCCACGCCCTCGATGAAATCCATCAGGATAAAGCGGGTGCCGGTGTTAACCGGGTTCGCCTCAAGCATTGCGCTGACATCGCGACCGTCACGCAACAGACCGACATAATTGTCGTGACTGGCGTGATCGGGACCGCTTATTTTGAGCACATAGCGCGCGGGATTTTTTGCAATGAAAGCTATTGCCGCTTCAGTATCCGCGAACTCGTGAACATGGCCCGCAGGAAAACCGAGTTCCGCTAGAAGCGCCTGGGCAAAGGCGCGGTCATTTTCCAGGCGATCGCCAAAGGCGCTGCCGCCGATCACGTGATAACCCAGGCCGCGTATTTCGTCCTGGATGGCACCATAATCCTCGGACACTGACTCGAAGATGATGATGCCGTCATCCCCCACCCAGTCGAGGGAAGATCGCCAGTCAACAACGCGGTCGATCAGCCCTTCGCCGGTGCCGCCCGCGAGCGGCTCTGTGACTGCCACGCGAACTTCGTGCCCCTCCGCCTGCAGCTCGAGATATAGGGCAAGAAGATCGCAGGTTTCGGTGACGCCGAGGAAGCGCATCAGCGTTCGCTAAACGTTCGGTAGTCGAGAGTGAGCTCCTCACCGATCTGGATGTCGCGAGCGGCGATCATATTATAGTCGTCGGTCGCCGTGACATTAGCGCTTTCGCCAAAAAGCGGCTGATTGATGTACCACCCGGGGGGTCAGTAGGTCGAAGTTCTCTGGGCACCCCAGTTGGCCATCCCTACCAATGGCGAAGTCATCGTAGAGCGCTCGCCGCTGGGTCGATAGCTCCGCCGAGTTCAGCTCGCCGGCACCTACCCAGATCAGCTTCCCCTGATCAGCTGCGAACAAAACCGTTCCCGCGGCAATCGGAGCAATTGAAAAGACGCCGATCCCGCTAATCGTTGAGACGCCTAAACGCGTCAGCACACCGTGATGGGGCAAGGGCGTGATCACTCAACGTAACGCTGAGGATATTGAACGGGCCAGCACCATTGGACTCCGCATCGCGATTGGAATGATATGTCCAGTCTCGGTGCCGCTTGGCGCGGAGGGCTAAGCGTTGACCGCAGTGGTCTTCGCCGGGGGCAAGGTATTAGCTTCGGCCATGGGCATCAGCTCGTCCTTTCGGGCCTGCATCAGACGGCCGAGTTCGACCAGGTCGACATCGGTCTTGCGTGCCTGAGCAAACATGCCTTCGCTGTTTGCTTCCTCCTCATGGACATGGTGCGAGATTTCCTCGCTCAACACGGTCACCTTGGCATCGTAAAATTCGGCGCCAGGCGCGGCCAAAATATCATTGATCAAGACTTTAGCGCCATCGTGCTCGACATAGGCTTCGTCGAGCATGTCGTCCTCAATTTTGCCGCGCAGCGCGGGGTAGAAAATCTCTTCTTCAATGATCGTATGAACCTTTAGCGCGTTGCACACCTTGGTCGCGATCGCCTGCTTCTTGTCATCGCTTTTGGCCGCTTCGAACTGTTCGAACAGGTCTTCCGCTTCGCGGTGATCGGCCTTGAGCAAAGCAATCGCATCGGTGGGGGCGTCAACCATAGAAATTCTCCCTGATTTCAGAACTCGAAACCTCCGAAGAGGATAGGCGTTCCACATCGGTAACAGAAGACCATGACAAAGGAATTTTGTGTCCCACTCTCCGCCCATTCCGCCAGGTAATGTTTCGCCTCACCCGATTGCCGAATTGCCGCACGCAGCGCCGGACGACGCTGTGGCCGCGCCTGCGGCTCCGCCTGGCAGGAGCCGGAGCCGGAGCTGGAGCGGGGCGTCCTCGCTGAACTCCGTGAACAGATTTCACCAAGGACGCTAGGCACTGCTGGAGCCGTAGCGGCCGGCCTTGTGGCACTTGTTGTTGCTGATCGAGCGATACGGGGGAAGCGTTCTACCGATGCCGACGAGCCCGCCGCAATGCGCAAAACCACCACATAGCGCAAGCCTGCAGCCGTTACCAAGAAGCCCGTTGCGAATGCGCCAGCGAAAAGACGTGACCGTCCTCCCTCCACCGATGACATGAGTGATCGCGCTCCGCAGGATGCATCGCGCATCGCAATGGGCGCGGATTACGAAGTCCGTTACTGGACCACGAAATTCGGAGTCGGGCGCGTCGCGCTCAAGCGCGCGGTTGCCGCGGTTGGTAACAGCGCCGATGCGGTGGAGCGGGAACTGAACAAGGCTTAGCTCGCTTGCGTAGCGACCAGTCTGCTTGGAAGCCAACTTCGAAACGAACCCACGACCAAACTGTGTAGCGTTCGGCTAGACTCCGGCGGTCACGCGGATGTTGAATTAGAAATGGACTTCTATCCGATCATCATGAGTCCTGATCTCGTAGGGAGCATTAATCAGTGCTGCGCTCCGGCGGCATTGTTTCCCAATTAAGCCTGGCGGTGATCATTAGTTGACAAACCGGCATCGAACGGACCGGGCGATCCGCGAACTCGAACATAGCGTGCCTTACAAAGGTATCGGTCGCTTAAGTATAAATTTCAGTGCGACAACCGCTCCACCGGCATTCTCCCGACTGACCGTAGCTCCCACCTTACGACACAGCGCGTCGATGAGGCCGGAGCCGCGAGCGCCTTGGCGGTCGATGCCAGCCAACACGTCGGGTGGAAAGCCCGGCCCCTCATCGGACACGATTAGGGTAGCGCGATCGTCCTGCGCCGTCAGGCGTACATGAAGGGCACGGTGCTCCTCGGAAATGCCATATTTGATCGAGTTAGTAAGCAACTCGTTGACAATCAGCCCGAGCGAGGTCGCTTGGCCAACGGTCACCACCATTGCTGCCTCCACCTGGATATCCAGGTCGACATCCAGCGTGGTCTCAATGGACACGACATCTCTGACAAGGCTTGGGATATAGTTTTTTAAGTCGATCTGTCGGATCGTGTCGGCGACCGTGAGATGATCCTGAATGGCGCCCACGCCGCGGATCCGGCGCGCAATCTTGGACAGGGCCTCCCGCGCCTCTTCGGATTTAGTGCCAATCTCTTGAAGAGTTACAAAGGAAATGATGAGCTGCAGGTTATTTTTTACCCGGTGCTGGAGTTCGGCGAGCAGTGTTTTCTGGTGAGATTCGAGCTCGATCTGGGCGGTTATGTCTACACAACTACCGTAATATCCCGCGAATTCGCCACCTCGGTGGAAGGGGGCGCCGTTGTCGAGCAGTTGCCGATAGTCTCCATCGGAGTTCCTAAGCCGGTACACCATGCTGAATGGGCGGCGGGCGTTAAAAGCGGAGTTGTAGGTCTCGACGCATCGGTCGAAGTCGTCGGGGTGCACACCGTCGGCCCAGCCGTAACCGGCTTCCTGCTCCAAGGTGCGGCCGACGAAGTCGAGCCAAGGCTTGTTGAACCAGTCGCATGCCTTGTCGAGACCGGACCTCCAGATCATCACTGGAGCGTTGTTTGCCAGTTCCCGGAATTCCGCGTCGCCGAAAGGTGTGAGCGCCGCGACACGATGATTGGCTAAGTCATCCATCAAGCTGACATACTAGCTAGTTGCGGTCATGACCACTAGGTAGCCCAAATAGTTCCAGTGCGTTGGGAACTGGGGGTGGTGGGGGATTGCCTCCCCCAAGGAGCTCCTCGGCGGCATTCACCGATGCTAGCAGCGACCCGGTATCATATGGTTTGCGAAGCAACCCGATAGCGGCATCGCGGTTGGCTCGCCCCGCCTCTACTTGCCCGCTCACAAACAGGGAGGGAATCGCAAAGCGCTTCCTCAGTTCACGAGCGAGAGCGATGCCCTCGTCGTGGCCGGCAAGGTTGATGTCAACGAGTGCGAGGTCGGGTCTTGCGCCGCCCAAGGCCAGCGCCTCTTCCGCCGAATAGGCGGGGGTAAGAACCTCGTGCCCAGCATTTTCGAGCATCGCGACCGCTGTCAGTGCGATTACCGCTTCGTCCTCAACCACCATAATCCGCATACCACCGCTCCGACCTTGTGAGCCCTCAAAACTCCGGCTTCGATCTGCTGTTCCACCGAAACCAAACTAACTTGCCAGGATTGCTTAAACCTTCATCGATTTAGAATCTGGACAGGCCGCCAGGCCGTCGCTTAGCGTCGCCGGTATGGAGCAACCCACTAGCACTACTTTGGCACAAATGTGATTTTTGGGATTCCCAAGACGGGATTTCCCTGATTCATGAAGAGCCAGCTTTAATGGAGGCTGGCGATGGCAGAGGATTGGCGCGGCGATTTGGAGGTTTGGCTGGCGCCATTTCTGGCGGCATTGCGGCACAAGACCCGGATGCGGGTGTGTCCGGCCTATATCGCAGGTCTGATCGGCCCCGGTGACCGCAAGAGTGTGCAGCCGATGGCGGCTCGTGGTGGTGAGTTTGGCTATGACCAACTGCATCATTTTGTCGCCGACGGGGTGTGGGATAGTGCGCCACTCGAGGCCGATCTCCTGAAGGAGGCCGACCGCCTGGTAGGAGACGAGGCTGGATATCTGGTCATCGACGACACGGCGTTGCCGAAGAAGGGGCGGCACTCGGTTGGTGTTGCGCCACAATATGCCTCGTCGCTCGGCAAGACGTCCAATTGCCAGTCGCTGGTGTCGGTGACCCTGGCTTCGCGCGAGGTGCCGGTGATGGTGGGTCTGCGGCTCTTCCTGCCCGAGAGTTGGACGGATGATGCCGAGCGCATGACGCGGGCGCGTGTCCCGCTGGATCGACAGCAGGCTCTGACGAAGCCCGAGATCGCGATCGAGGAGATCGACCGCATCATTGCCTCCGGGGCGCGGTTCGGCTGCGTGCTTGCCGACGCAGGATATGGATCGAGCGGTCCGTTCCGCCAGGCGCTGAGCGAGCGCGGCCTACTGTGGGCAGTCGGGCTCTCGCGACGCCAGAACGTCTACCCGGCGGATGTTGGCCTGACCTTCCCGGTCGCCAAGACTGGCCGGCGCCGACAGTACTACATGCCCGACCGGCCACCGGTGTCCACTGAGGCGATGCTGTCCGGCGAGAGATGGCGGAAGATCAGCTGGCGACGCGGCACCAAAGGCCGGCTGACCTGCCTCTTCGCGGCTCGCCGGGTCCGCATCGCGGAAGGTCATAAGCACCGGATGCTCGACAACCGCATGCAATGCATGCCGGGTGACGAGGTCTGGCTTGTCGGCGAGCGAAGATCGACCGGAGAGCAGAAATATTACGTGTCGAACTTGCCGGCCGATGCCACGCTCAAAATGCTCGCTGCCGCAATCAAGGCGAGATGGATCTGCGAACAGGCGCACCAGCAGCTCAAGGAAGAACTCGGCCTCGACCACTTTGAAGGCAGGTCTTGGACGGGATTACACCGACATGCCTTGATGACGATGATCGCCTACGCCTTCCTCCAGTCCCGCCGCCTCAAGGCAGCGGGACGGAAAAAAAAGAGTCGGGGGGCCGCCGCCACAACCCAGCATGCCCGCGATAAGACAGGCCATCCTCAACCTCTTCGCACGACCTCCAACCCGACAATGCCCACACTGTAAAAAGCCTCTTACCGACCCCGTCGATCAAAATGTGCCAAAGTAGTGCTAGTGGATCGAATCTAACACTTGGTGCCCGCGCCTGACGGCGGCGATGATTTTATCGGGATCGGCTGTCCAGACGAAGGGCTTTGGGGTTTCATTGTGCTCGGCGAGGAAGCGGTTGATA
>NZ_CBCRXM010000012.1:0-93627 GCF_965137005.1 Sphingomonas antarctica
ATGGCCTGCTTCGCTACGCCCTACGGGCTCCGCTGCGCAGGCCATTGCTCAACCCGCGCTCATGCGCAACAACAACGCCGAGACTCTAATCGTAACCGGATGAAGGTTGGGGGTCAGGTCATGGCGATCATATATCCACACTTCCTGCCCTTGAGCATCAAGCGTCGTGATGTTGGGGGCACCAAACGCCTCTGCAACGTCCAGCTGCGTTGTCTGCCCAACATGCAACGTCATCTGAGCCATGCCGTGAGTCAGCGAATTGGGGTCGTCACGATCAATCGGCTTTTCGCGAGCCGCAACGGTCGTGGCACAAAGCGCAGCAGCTGCTACTGCTAAGATAAAACTCTTCATCATTAGTCCCCTGATGTATTTTGGTAATCGGGAATTATCGGATTGTCAGCAACAATTTAGCTGGCGCCGCGCAAACACGTCCCTGCAACTCACCCCTTCGGAGCTGGATCCACCGCGAAATCGAACACGCGCGTCTTCAGCGCGCCGTTCAAACTCTTGCCGCCGGCGCCGTCCTGCAGATCGAACAGAAAGCCGTATTCGCCGGGCGAGAGGGGCGCCGTGGGTGTCATGCGGAATACGCCGTCATCGACCTGATCGTAACTGAACGCGATGCGGTCGTCGTCCATCACGCCCGCCTTGCTGCCGTTCAACCCGAAGCTCGCCACCGGAATTTCGCGGCGGGATCGCTTGGCCGACAAGTGGATCAGCGAGAATTCGGTCGGGACGACGCCCCCGCCCAGCCCGGCGATGGTTGCCGTCCCGGAATTGGGCGCGGTGTAGAGATAGAAGACCGGCACCTTGGCGCTCGTCCGGAAGCGCGCGGCGCTTTGCGGAACGACGACTTTCACGACCTTCGAAGCCACGCCGCCGGTGAGCAAGAATGCGATGCGCCCGGTGCTTTTGGCCTGGTTCGCCTGAACCACGTCGAGCTTGATCATCACCGGATCGGCCCCAACCCCGGCTCCAACCGCGCCGACCAGCATGTACAGGCCCGCGGGATGCGGGGCGAGCGGATCGGCGGGAAAGATCACCTTCGCGCGATTGACCACGTTGGCGTTCGCCGCGTCGATCATCGCCATCAACACCGGCGTCGACACCCCCTGATGCTTCAAGGCGATCAACTGTTCGACCGAAATGTCGAATTTGGTCACCGACGCGCGCGTTTTGGCGATGATCACCTCATCGCCGAACCCCGCCGATTGCATCGCCAGCACGCCCGCATTGGTCAGCGTCTCCGCCGCGGCCGGGCTGGCGCACAGCAACGCCAGCGCCGTCAGATTCCGAATCATGCGATCACTTTCCCCTTGCGAGGAACGGTCTCACCTCAACCCTCAGTTTCCAAGGATTTTCTTCAGCACGTCGTTGACGACCTTGGGATTGGCCTTGCCGCCCATCGCTTTCATCGTCTGGCCGACGAAAAAGCCGAACAGAGCCTCCTTGCCGTCGCGATATTGCGCGACCTTGTCGGCATTGGCATCGACCACGCCCTGCGCCGCCGCCTCGATCGCGCCGGTGTCGCTGGTCTGTTTCAGGCCTTCGCGCTCGACGATCGCGCCCGCGCCATCGCCGGTTTCGAGCATCTTTTCGAACACCTGCTTGGCGAGGCTGCCGCTGAGCGTGCCGTCGCCCTGAAGCTTGAGCAATTCGCCCGCCTGCGCCGGGGTTACCGGCGAAGAATTGATGTCGCGACCCAGGCGATTGAGCGCGCCGAACAACTCCGCCGCGACCCAGTTTGCCGCCAGTTTCGCATCGACACCTTCGGCCAACAGCGCCTCGAACCAATTCGCCGTGTCGACATCCGCCGTCAGCACGTCGGCGTTATAAGCGCTGATCCCCAAGTCATTGGTAAAGCGCGTCAGTTTTACATCGGGCAATTCCGGCAAGCTCGCCTTCGCCTCCGCGACGAACTCCTCGCTCAACTCCAGCGGCAACAGATCGGGATCGGGGAAATAGCGATAGTCGTGCGCATCTTCCTTCGACCGCATCGAGCGCGTCACGCCCTTGTCCGGGTCGAACAGCCGCGTTTCCTGAACCACTTTGCCGCCGTCGTCGATCAACGCGACCTGGCGCTTGGCCTCGAACTCGACCACCGCCTGGATGAAGCGCACAGAATTGACGTTCTTGGTTTCGGTGCGTGTGCCGAGTTCCTCACCCGCGCGGCGTACGCTGACATTGACGTCGGCGCGCATCGAGCCCTGCTCCATATTGCCGTCGCAACTGCCGACGTAGCGCAGCAACTGGCGCAGCTTGCGGACATAGGCTCCAGCCTCTTCGGGCGACGTCATTTCCGGTTTGGAGACGATTTCCATCAACGCGACGCCCGAGCGGTTGAGATCGACATAGGACATCGTCGGATGCTGATCGTGCATCAGCTTGCCCGCATCCTGCTCGACATGGATGCGTTCGATCCCGATCGTCTTGTCGCCCTCGTCGGTTGTGACGGTCAGCGAACCTTCGCCGACAAGCGGATGATAAAGCTGCGAAATCTGGTAACCCTGCGGCAAATCCGCATAGAAATAATTCTTGCGGTCGAACCTGCTCCAGCGATTGATCTGGGCGTCGATGGCGAGACCGGTGCGCACCGCCTGGCGGATGCATTCGCGGTTCGGCACCGGCAGCATGCCGGGCATCGCCGCATCGATCAGCGACACGTTGGTGTTGGGCTCGGACCCGAACGCGGTCGATGCGCCCGAGAACAGTTTGGCGTTGGAGGTGATCTGGGCATGGACTTCCAGCCCGATCACGACTTCGAATTCGCCGGTGGCGCCCTGTATGCGGTAGTTGCTCATCCGGCGTGCCTTAGTGGACGGCACCGCATTGGAAAATAGCCGTCAGACATTCCCTGGCGAAACGGCAGACATCGCCCGCTTGGCCGCGTCGCCGATCGTGCGCGCCCACGCCCCCCAGTTCAGGACGCTTTCGAACCGTGCGCGCGCCGCGACGGCAAATGCCTCGTATCGAGGCCGATCCGACCAAAGACTTTCGATCGCCCGCGCGATGTCCTGAGGTTCTGCATTCACCGGGAACAGCAGGCCTGTCCGCTGATCCTCGACGATGGTCGGGATCCCGCCGGCATTCGTGGCGATCACCGGCACCGAATAGGCGGCGGCTTCGCAAAAAACGATCCCGAACGCCTCCGTCTCGCTCAGCACGATGAGGAAGGCGGCTTCGCGGTACAACCGGTCGAGCGTCGCGGCATCGACCGGATCGTCCTTGTCCAACCGGCCATGGACGTGAAGTCCGGGCTCACTGGCGATGCCCGGGTTGCTGCCGACGACGTCCAACACGCAGTCCGGGTGGCTCTGGCGGAGCAATCGCGTGATCGCGACCACTCGATCGCCGCCCTTGCGCTGCCAGTCGCTGCCGACGAACAACAGCTTCAGCGCGCTCTTGGGCAAGCGCTCAGGGCCGGGGTCATAAATGTTGGCGCCGAACGGGGCATGCTGCATCTTGCTGGCGAACTCCGGATAATGCCGTGCCGCATCGTCCGCTGCCCATTTGGAACTCAGGAAGACCGTGTCGATCCGCGCCAATGCGCGCCGCTGAATGGCATCGCCGCGCCGCTTGGTCCCATCACTCAAGCGCGCGTATTTCCCATAGTTGTCGAGCACCGTCGCATAAAGCGCGTCGCTGACGTGAAGGATGCGGCCCGCCCAGTCGAGATCGCTGACCTTGTGCGTTGCACCGACCGAGACCAAAACGTCTGCGCGAGCCCGGCGCAACTGCCGCGCCAAATGCCACGCATACAGCTTTGTAATGGTGCGCATGCGAAACAGGTCGAACCCCAATCGCACACAAAATTTGTTGGCGAACTGCATCGCCTGGTCGATCCGCGGCGTGTTGATCAGGATCGCATCGGGATAAGCCTCGGCAATCGCCGCCCAGGCGTGAAACGGCGTACCCGACCATTTTCGCACATCCGTCGGGTCATGGTTCGCTACTAACGCAAGGCGCAACTGATATCCCCCAAATGCCCGAACCAAACCAAAACTGATCCATTATCGAACAGTGCCAACCTTCAGCACCAAGGTTTATTGTGCAAGTGCGAAATGGCCAGCTTACGCTCGCCCGATCAATTTTTGCGCCATGCGGTCCGCCACGCGCGCCGGTGTATCGCCCGATGCTTCGCTTTCCGCCCAGATCGTTTCGAGCCGCTGAGGGATCAGGGCGATACGGCTTTCGACCTCGGCGCGGTCGCCCTGCCCCAGATATTCGAGCGCCACATTGATGATCCCCCCGGCATTGATCACATAATCGGGGGCAAACAATATGCCGCGCGCGTGCAGCCGATCCCCGTCATCGGGTGTCGCCAGCTGGTTGTTCGCGCCGCCGGCGACCACCGGCACGCGCAAAGCCGCGATGCTGTCGGCGGTCAGGATTGCCCCCAGCGCGCAGGGGCTCAGCACGTCCGCTTCGACGGCCAGAATGTCCGCTGCCGCAACCGCGGCACCGCCCAGTTCATCGGCCATCGCCTTGGCACGACCCGCCGACACATCCGCCAGGGTCAGGCGCGCGCCGTCCTTGGCCAGCAATCGCGCCAGTCCGCCGCCGACCGAGCCAACGCCCTGAATGGCAACGTGCCGCGCACTCATATCGTCGCTGCCGAACGCCCGCCGGGCCGCCGCTTTGACGCCCAAATACACGCCCATCGCCGTATAGGGACCAGGATCGCCACCCGCTTCGCCACCCGCGACCGGCAGGCCGCTGACGAACTTCGTCTCCTTGCGCACCGCGACCATGTCGTCGGTCGAGATGCCGACATCTTCTGCAGTGATATAGCGTCCGCCCAGACTGTCGATCGCGCGTCCGAACGCGGCGATCATATCCGGTGTCTTGGTATTATTCGCGTCGGCGAGGATAACCGCCTTGCCGCCGCCCATGGGCAAGCCGGCCATGGCGTTTTTATAGCTCATGCCGCGCGATAAGCGCAGGACGTCGGTGATCGCGTCGCCCTTGTCCGCATAATGCCAGAAACGTGTCCCGCCCGCCGCCGGGCCGAGATGCGTCGAGTGAATGCCGATCACCGCGCTCAGGCCGCTGGCGCGGTCGTGGAACATGTGCACGCCTTCGTGCGCGTCGAAATCGGGGAAGTCCCAGACCGCCGCCATCGCGTAAATCCTTGATGCTATGAAAAGAAATGGGGCGGACGAGGGGACTTGAACCCCCGACCCTCGGTACCACAAACCGATGCTCTAACCAACTGAGCTACGACCGCCGCAGGATGGTCGCGGCCCTACGCGGCAGGCGGTGCACTGGTCAAGTCAAAGCCGTCCGCCGACGCGCATCGACACGCCCAGCCCGCTCAATCGCCCGGCGTAAGCGCCGTCGCTGGTCAGCCGCAGCGTCAGCGCGACCGTGCCACCCGCATCCGTCAGGCGCGCCATCGCCGCATCGCCGTCGCAACGCAACGTCCCGCTCAACACCGGTGTGACTTGGGCATCGCCGAGCGGATACCGCATCGCCAAGCGCACACGTCCATCGGCGCGGGCGCACCGCGTGCCCGAAAAATGCACCGTCGCATCCTCGAGCACGAGGCGGTCGACCGGGATCTGGCCAGCGATAGCGGCGAGCGGCAGGCTGGCGGTCACATCGTCGATGCCGCGTCCGCCCGGCCACGCACTGATGGCCCCAACTCCCTCCACATTGGAGAGATCGATCCGCGCGCGGCCCACGAACAGCGGAAAGAAGTTCAACCGCACCGCGACGCGCCCTGCCGGCATCCCGCCGATCCGCGCATCGTCCAATGTGCCGCTCCACACTGAACCGCTTGCGCGACGCGCGGTGATCATGTCGTCGAGACCGAACATCGGCAGCGCGAGTGCCAGCGGAAACAGCGCCACCAACGCCACCAACGCCGTGACGATACCACCCGCGATTTCGGCACTGCGGACCCTCACTTGCCGCCTTTCAAAGTCGCATCCGCGCCGAGCGTTCCGTCGGCATTCGCATGCAGGTCGATCGTCGCGACGCGTAATCCCTGCCGTTCGAGCCCGGCCAACCAGCCGAACAGCGCAGGTGCCTTGGCGCTCGCGATGGCCAGCGACACGCCGCCGGTGCCGTCGCTGTCGACGCGGGTCAGCGTGAAGCCCGCGGCGCTGCCGGTCGAGCGCACCAGATCGATGGCGGACACCGTGCCGTGATAACCGCCACCGGCCCCGTCACGGAACGCCCGTCGCGCCGCGATCAGTCCTGCTTCGTCGCTGGCGGTGGCCAGTCGAGCTTCGGCACGAATGCGCGCCGCCGCCAGCGGCCGGGCAATGCCGAACCACAGGATCATCGCCGCCGCCATTGCGAACATCACGCCGAGCAGGACGCGCTCACGTTGCGACCGTTCGCTCCAGAATGTTTTGAATTGCGCGATCATGGCGCGCCCACCGTAAAGTCGCGGCTGGCGCGTCCGTCGGTCATCGCGGTCGGTCCGGCGCTTATCCGAACGCCCGATCCCGCCAGCCGTGCCTGAGCCTGATCGAGCGCCGCGGCGTTTTGCCCGCGCACGATCACGCGAAGCGCACCGGCGCCATCGACGCTCAGCGATGCGATCTCGGTTCCCGGGGTGGCCGCCACCGCCGCCACCGCCATCCCCGCCAAGGGCAAGGCACGCGGCGCACTTGCGGGCATCGCCGCCGCCGCGTTGGCGCGCTCGATCCGCTTCGCCGTCGCATCGATCCGCGCCACCGCGATCAATTCGATCGCCACCGTCAGGATCAGCAGCACCACCGCCAATCGGCCCAGCCGCCGCGCCGCGACCCAATCGATCGTCCAGCGGCGGCTGCGTGCGAACGCTCCCTGACGCAGATCGACTTCGGGCGTCGCGACCGCCGCCGCGATCGCGTCATCGCGCTCCGCATCGCTCAGGATCGCGGGTGTGTCGCCGAGCAACTCGGCCAGCCCGCTTTCCGCGACATAAGCGCTCGTCGATGTCCGCACGATCGTCTCGTCACCGATGGTCGCCTGCACCGCGCCGTCTACCGGCCGGGTGAGCAGCAATGCAGCAGGCACCACCGCATCGGGATCGACGCCTTCTTCGGCCAGGGTCGCGAGCAACGCCGCGACGACGTCGCGCTCGACCGCCACGACCGTCCGCCAGCCATCATCGTCCGCGCCGATCGCGACATGCAGCGCCTCGACCGGCGACAGGCTCGCCTCCCCGACGATCAGTCGCGCCGCGGCGCGCGCCTGTTTGTCGGTCAGGCCGGGCAATTCGACGCGGTGGACCGTTGCCAGCGCGCCCGGCAGCACCGCGACCACGCGCGAATCCGCCTCGCCAAGCTCGGTTTGCGTGCCATTGGGGAGCAGGACGAGGGTCATGTCGCCTCGCCATAGCCGCGCCGGACGAGTTTGGCAGGCTTCAATGCACCATCGATCAACGCATTTTCTTCATATTCCGCGTCGCCGTCGGTCACGCGCAGTTTCAGGCCGAACCAGCGCGACGTGACCTGCAACTGGCCCGCCGCGTCGCCCAGCGCGGCAAGCGCGGGCGACTGGCGAAATGTCGTGATGTCGGCCCACCCGGTCGTCGGACGGGCGGCGATGGCCCGCGCCGCCGCCGCAGGTTCGAGCGCGGGGCTCAACATCGCCAGCAACACCGCCTGGCGCTCGCTAATCGTGTTGACGTTGACCGGCGACAGGTCCGTCGTGGGCAGCGCACAGACATAGGGCCTGACGATGGTATAAATCTCGGGCGTCACCCCGGCGACCGCGCGCAACTCGCTCATGTCCGCCATCAAGGTATTGGCGGTGCGATAAGCGGGCTTGAGCGACAGATACAGGTCGTCCTCCGCTCCGCCGGGCAGCGGTGCCGAATCACTATCGATCCAGTCCGCTGCCGCCGCCGCGACCTGGCCCGCATTGTTCGCGGGAATGCCGAGCAGCACCATCAGCCGGGTGAATTGCGCCATCGCCTGGGGCCGTGCCGTAAGGCCGGTCGCCGCCTGGCCCATCACTAGCGAATTGAGGTTGAAGCAATTGCCCGCATCGTCGATCGTCGCCGCCGCGACGCCACGGTCGATCGGAAACCGCCGCTCGACGCCGTTCCAGTCACCCGCCAGCGTGGTGCGCGCGGCATCTTGATGGATCAGATCGCCGATCCGCCGCATCGCCAGCGCCTCTGCCGCATAGCCATAGGTCCGGGCCTGCGCCTGCCCCGATACATTCGACGCGAGCGCGGTCGCCAGCCGCAGCCGGTCCACCGCCGCCGCCGCCAGCACCGCGAGAATAGCGACGAGCAGCAGCACTGACAGCAATGCCGCCCCGCGTTCTGCATCGGGAAAGCGCGGCTCCGTCACGGATAGCGGCTCCCGACCAACGCCGCGATCGTCAGATCGGGCCTTTTGTCGCGCGACAAAGTCATCTCCACCGCACGCGGCAACAGATCGGCACGCGTCGGCTGCCAGCTCTCGCCCCAGTCCTGATCGCGGTAGCGCATCGTCACGCGCGTCACGCCGGTGGCCAGCACCACAGCCTGACCCTCGCTCGCGCCATCGACGCGGGCATAGGCCACGCGCTCCAGCCGTCCGTCACGCACGCGCCAATCGACACGGCGCAGCGCACTTTGCCCGATCGCCTCGGACCCCGTCACGCCCCCGCGCACGAAGCTCAGCACAGGCGCAGCGCCGACGCCGTTGCTCCCGCCAAATGCCGGTCGCGCGCCGCCGTCTTCTCCGCGCCATACCCGCGCTTGTGCCTGCGCCAGATCGGCGGTGAGCAAGGCGACCAGGCGCTGTTCCCCCGCATCGGCATCGAGCCGCGCCGCCGCCGCGCCTTGTGCGCGCACTGCACCGCCAAACAACGCCACGCCCGCCGCCGCCAGCATGCCGAAGATCAGCAGTGCGACCATCATCTCGACCAGCGTGAAGCCGTGTTGGGCGGAGTGTCCCGAGGGCCAGCTGCCGTCGTCCCGGCGCAGGCCGGGACCGCTACCGACGGTCGCGCTCCAACGCACGCGGCCCCGGCCTGCGCCGGGGCGACGAAATGGTGCACACCTCATTGGACCGTCCGCGCGAGCGTCAGCGCACCCGCCGGTCGGCCCGCATCGTCGCGCAAGGCCAGATCGATCCGCACGAAATCGGGATCGTCGGTCCGTTTGACCTCGCGCGTCCACGCCCAATTCCGCCCCGCATTGGCGATCGTGCCATCGGCATGCCCTACCGTCGGCGCCCGCGGATCGGTGAGCAAGGTCACCGCCAGATTGTTGAGTGTGACCTGCCCGTACGTCCGGTCCGCCACCGCCGCCGTCGTGCGCAGCGTCAACGCTTCGAGCCGGACCAGTGCCAGCGCGACAAGCCCGAATATCGCCAGCGCGACCAGCATTTCGATCAGTGTGAAGCCGTGTTCGGCGGAACGCCACGAGGGCGTGAAGCCGTGTTCGGCGGAACGCCCCAAGGACTTAAATCCGCACTCACTCTTCGACACGAACGGTCCCGTCCGCGCTGACTTGAACCGCGATGGCCCGGCCGGCGCGTTGCAGTCGCAAGGTCGCAGGGTCGCTGAGCCCCGTGCTGTCGAATGCGACGGTCACCGCGGCGGTCGCCCGCGTATCACGCTCCCATGCGACCGGACGCCCTGCCTTGCCGCCCCAAGGCAGCCAGCGCCCGCCGCGCCGTTCCTCGACGCGATAGCCCGCGCCGTCGGCCGTCACGCGCGCCGGACGCCCGCTCACGATCGCGGCATTGCGCGCGGCGACCGCGCGGGCGGCGAAGGCCGTCGCCTCCTGACGCAATCCAGCCGCTCCCGAAGGCAACGCCGTCACCACCGCCGCACTCGCCAGCGCGACGATGACCAGCACGACCATCAGTTCGATCAAGGTAAAGCCGGTTTCGGAACGTCTCGACGACGCAGGGCCACTTTCCCCTCCCATCGGGAGGGGCGAATCGCGCGGCGCGCGAGCCGGGGTGGGCGTCGCGACCGGGAAAAGCCACCCCCGCTCGGTTGCGCCGAGTCGTCTCTCCCGGTGGGAGGAGAAGACGTTACTGCCAGTTGCCGATATCGGCATTCTCGCCCGTTCCGCCCGGTTGCCCGTCGGCGCCCAGGCTCGTGATGTCATAGGCGCCATGCTGGCCCGGAAAGGCGTAGATGTACGGTCGTCCCCACGGGTCGTCGGGCAATTTCTTGATATAACCGCCACTCGCCGAAAGGACGCGCAGCCCCTGTTCCGCACTCGGATATTGGTTGGTGTCCAACCGGTAATGCTCGACCGCCTGATCCAGCGTCGCGATGTCGGCCTTCGCCTTGGTGCCGTTGGCCTTGCCCAATGACGGCAGCACGTTGATCGCGACGATCGTCGCCAGCAGTCCGATGATCACGATGACGACCATCAGCTCGACGAGCGTGAAACCATCCTCGTCACCCCGGCGCAGGCCGGGGCCGCGATAAACGGTCGTGCTCCAACGCCAGCGGTCCCGGCCTGCGCCGGGACGACGGAACTTCAACATCATCATCGTCCTACCAGTGTTTCGAGCTGCAAGATCGGCAGCAATATCGACAAGACGATCGTCGCCACGACCCCGCCCATCACCACGATGATCGCGGGTTCGAGCAGCGCCAGCGCGCCTTTCGTAAATGTATCGAACTCGCGCTCCAGATAATCCGCTGCGCGCGACAACATCGTGTCGAGCTGCCCCGACACTTCGCCCGACGCGGTCAGATAGACCAGCAACGGCGGAAATATCGCCGCGCGCTTCATGGCGCCCGAAAGGCTGCCCCCGCCACGGATCGCCTCGACGATACCTTCCGACGCCAGTTTGAGGCGGCGATTATGCACCGTCTTTGCGGTCAGGCTCAGCCCCTCGAGCAGCGGCAATCGCGCGCCGACCATCGTCGACAGCGTCCGCGCCATGCGCGCGGCATGCAGGTCGCGCGCCAGCCGCCCGATCAGCGGCAATCGCAGCCAGAACGTATCGAATCTCAGCCGTATCGAGCTATCCTGCAACGCGCGCCACGAGGCGAATCCGGCCAGCGCGATCACCGCCAGCATCGCCCACCAATAATGCGCGATCAGCCGCGACGTCGCCATCACGAAACGCGTCAGCAACGGCAATTGCTGCCCCATCGTATCGAACTGATCGACGACCTTGGGCACGACGAACACCATCAGCAGGATGACGACCAGGCTTGCGACCACCGACAACACGATCGGATAGGCCAGGGCCGTGGTGATCTTGGCGCGCATTTCCGCCTGACGTTCGAGCAGGTCGGACAGCCGTTCCAATATCTGCGGCAGCGTCCCCGCGCCCTCCCCTGCCGACACCATCGCACGGTATAACGGCGGAAAACTCTTTGGCTCGCGCGCCATGGCGTCGCTCAACCGCCGCCCCTCGACAACGCCGGCATGCACGCGGGACAGGATCGCGGCCGCACCCTTATGTTCTTCCTGTCGCGAGATCGTCCGCAACGCTTCCTCAAGCGGCGTGACGAGAGCCAGCGTGGCAAGCTGGCGCGTGAACAGGGTCAATTGCTTGCCCGATAATTTGCGCCCGCCAAATGCCTCGAAGCTGAACAGCGGCGCAGCGACCGGTGCCGCGCCATTCGCCGCCTCGACCTTGACGACGTAAAGCTTGCGTCCGGTCAGCCGCGCCCGCGCATCACTAACATCGTTGGCGGCGACCTGGCCGCGCCGTTCGCGCCCGGCGGTATCGAGCGCGAGATAGGCGAACTCAGCCATCTTCGCCGGTCCGCCGCGAAATCCGCACCGCTTCCTCGGGCGTTGTCACGCCGTCGAGCGCCATCTGCCGCACCGCGACCGACAGCGTTGGCGCGCGGCGGAATGCGTGCGCGACGATCGCATCCTCGCTGGCGTCTTCGTTGATCAGCCGCCGGATCGTCTCGTCGATCTTCACCGCCTCGAACACCGCGATCCGCCCGCGATAACCGCTGCCGCTACAGGTCTCGCAGCCGACAGGCTCATAAACCGCCGTTCCCTCGGCCACGCCCAGCAACGCCGCGACGTTTGCGCTCGCCGGTTCCGCGCGCCGGCACGTTTCGCACAGCTTGCGCACCAGCCGCTGAGCCATCACCGCGCGCAACGTCGAGGCGAGCAGGAACGGCTCGACCTTCATGTCGCGCATTCGCGTCACCGCGCCGATGGCATCGTTGGTATGGACGGTGGACAACACCAGATGCCCTGTCAGCGACGCCTGGACGGCAATCTCCGCCGTCTCCCGGTCGCGGATTTCACCGACCATCACGACATCGGGGTCCTGCCGCAGGATTGCGCGCAACCCCGTCGCGAAGCTCATCCCGACCTTGGTGTTGACCTGCGTCTGCCCGACGCCATCGACCGCATATTCGACCGGGTCCTCGACCGTCAGGATATTGCGCGACCCGTCGTTGAGCAGGCGCAGCGCGGCATACAGCGTCGTCGTCTTGCCGCTGCCTGTCGGCCCGGTGACCAGCAAAATGCCGTTCGGCTCCGCAATCGCTTCGCGCAGCACCCGTTCGCTATGCGCGTCGAGGCCCAGGGCCTCCAGCTCGATCCCGGCATTGTCCTTGTCGAGGATGCGCAACACCACCCGCTCGCCGCCGCGCGCGGGCAAGGTCGAAACGCGCACGTCGAGCGACTTGCCTGCCAGCGTCAGCCCGATGCGCCCGTCCTGCGGCACGCGCCGCTCGGCAATGTCGAGACGCGCCATCACCTTGATGCGACTGACGATGACCGGCGCGACATGCGGCGGCATCCGCAACGTCTCGCGCAGCAGTCCGTCGATCCGCATCCGCACCACCAGCCCGCTGTCATACGGCTCGATATGGATATCGCTGACGCCCTGCCGCACCGCTTCGGCGAAAATGCCGTTGATCAGGCGGATGACCGGCGCATCGTCGGCGCTGTCGAGCAAATCCTCGGCGCTGGGCAGCGCACTCGCCAGCGCATCGATTTCCTCGCGCCCCATCGCCAGCGCCGCTTCGGCACCGTCCATCGCGTAGCTGTCGCCCAGCAACCGGTCGAAATCGGCCGCCGGGGCGTGCGTCACCGCAAATGGCCGCGCCAGCCAGCGGCGCACTTCGATCAGCACCTTGGGGTCGCTGCCTTTGCGCAACGCAACGCCGTCGCCGGTCAGGATCACGCCGAACTTGCGCGCAAAGGCGTAAGGGATCGGCGCGATGCCGCTCATCGCCGCTTCCGCCGATCGACAGGCAGCGGCTGCACCGTCGTCGACGACACGCTGGGCATCAGGGTCCGCACCTCATTCTCCGCCACCGGCGGCGCGGGCGGCTCGATGCCCATATAATCGCGCAGCAATTCGTCGATGGACGGCTCGGCATTGGGGTCCTGAACCATCTGCGCGCCGCGGATATAGCCATAGCGTTGCGCCGCCAGCGCCGCCGCATCCGCCGCGGTGCGCAGGATCGTCGGGCGGATGAACACCATCAAATTGGTCTTGCCGCGCGATCGCGTGCGCGACCGGAACAGCTCGCCGACCAGCGGAATGTCCCCAAGCAACGGCACTTTTTCCAGCGTCCGCCGCTCGCTGTCGTCGAGCAATCCGCCGATCGCCATGATCTGCCCGTCATCGACGGTCATGGTCGTCTGAATTTCACGCTTGTTGAGGATCAGATCGGCCGAATTGGTCGTCACCGGCCCGGCAATCGAGCTGACCTCCTGACGCAAATACAGCTTGATCGTCCCGCCGGCATTGATCTGCGGCTTTACCTCCAGCTGGATACCGACATTCTGGCGCTGAACGGTGCGAAACGCATTGTCGAAATTGTTCGACAGCGCCTCGCCCGTCGTCACCGGGATTTCCTGCCCGACAAGAATTTTCGCTTCCTGATTGTCGAGCGTGACGATCGACGGCGTCGACAACAGGTTCGACTGATTGTCCTGCTGCACCGCGTTGAGGATCGCGCCTAGATAATAACCGCCGCCCAGCTTGATCGCCGCGCCGCCCACCCCGCCCGTCGCGGTGCCCAGGCTGGTCAGCGCGTTGGCGATCAGGTCGCCGCTGTTGGTGTTGCCGCTGGTCGTCGTGGTCGTCGTGCCGTTGACCGTCGTCGTCGTGGTCGTGCCGCCCGACAATTTGTTGGACAGCAATGCCGCGGCGATCGGCAGGATGCCGGGCACGACGTTGGAATAGGTCGTGAAGCCCCCGCCGCTCGGTCCACCCGCCGCCAGCTGGATGCCCAGCTTGCGCGCCGCCGTGTCCGAAATCTCGACGATGATCGCCTCGACCAGCACTTGTTCGCGCCGCGTGTCGAGCTGGCGGATCACTTCCCCCAACGTCCGCTGAACATCGGCGGAGGCGGAGATGATCACCGCGTTGACGCCTTCGTAGCGCGCGATGACGGCGTTCTTGCCGCTGCTGCCCGACGACGTGACGGTGGTGCCGGTGTTCTGCGCCGCGCTCGTCTCCGCGCTCGGCCGCACGGAAGTGCCGGGCAATTGCGGCGTGGACGGATTGGTCGAAACCACTTGCGGGGTGATCGACACCGATTGCCCGACCAGTTGCTGCAACACCGGCAGCAGTTTTTCGGCATCGGCATTCTGCAGGAACACCACGCGGATTTCGCTGCCCGCCGCCGCGCGCCGGTCGAGGTCGGCAACAATGGCGGCAGTCCGCGCGAGCGATGACGGATCGCCGCGCAGGATCACCGAATTGGAACTGTCGATCGCGACCGCCGCCACGCCGCTGCGCGCGTCGCCCGCATTCAGTCCCTGCAACGCCTGGACGATTTCGCGCGCCCCCGCATTGCGCAGCGCGATGACCCGCGTCTGACCCCCGCCGTCGGCATCCAACCGGCCCAACAACGTGCGGATGCGGCGGATATTGTCGGCATAATCGGCGACCACCAGGCTGTTCGCCGCCTTGTTGGCGCTGACCGATCCTTCGCGGCTGACCAGCGGACGCACCGTGTCGATCATCGACGACGCATCGACGCCGCGCATCCGGAAAATCTCGGTCACGAACGCATTGCGCGCCGCCCCGACGCTGCCAATGCGTCCAGGCTGCGTCGCCGCACCCTCAGAAGGCTGGATGCGATACGCCCCGCCGCCGATCGGCACCGCGATCAGGCCGTTGGCGCGCAACGTCGACAGGAACACTTCGAAATATTCGGAGCGGCTCAGCGGTCGGTCGGTCACCACCGAAACCTTCCCCGTCACGCGTTGATCGATGACGAAGGTCCGCCCGGTGACTTTCGACGCGTCCTGGATGAACGCGCGAATGTCCGCATCGCGCAGATTCAGGACTTGCTGTGCCAGGGCCGGCGTCGCCAGCGCCAGCGCAATAGCCGCTCCCCACAATTTCATTGCGTCGGTCCCTGCACGTTTACCGTCAACGTCTGTCCACCGCGCGTCACCGTCAATGCCGTAATCCCCGTCTCACTGGGCGCGGCCAGCGCCCGGTCGATCTGTGTGCCCTGTCTGACCGCCATACCATTGATTGCCGTCACCACGTCACCCGGTTGCAGGCCCGACGCGCGAAACGCCGGATTGCCGGCATCGCCGCTGACCGTCACGCCGTTCGGACCGGGCGCCGACAAGGTGACCCCGGGGATCGGCGAAGGCGCGGCGACCGGCACCACGGACGACAGCGACGGTGGCGGCGGCGGTCCGCCGACCACCGCGCGCGGCGGCACCGACTGGTCGAGAAACACCTGCTCCAACGCCCCGCCGCGATCGACCGTCACGCTGTCGAACGCCACCGATCTCAGGATCACGCCGGGCATCACCGCCTCGCCGGGGGCGTAACTGCTCTGCACTCCGTCCGGTCCGGCGAGGATCGCCGACCCCTGCCCCGTGGCGGCATCGAGGCGCACCCCGAACAGCTTGAGCGGCAGGCTGGACGCGGCAACCGGGCCATTGCTCGGCGACAGGCGCCCGAACGGATCGAACCGGCTGAGCAACGCCACGTCGGCGGGCGGGATCACCGCGCCGCCGCGCCAGTCACCCACCGGGCCGAGCGGCGTCACCACCACCCACACCAGCCGCGCGGCCTGAACCGCCAGCGCGACGATCAACGCGGCGCGCAGGATAGCGTAAGGCGCGGGGGCTGGTAGCCCCCGCGCCCAACGCCGCACTGCTGTATCAGCCGCCAGTTTCACCGCCCAAGGTCCGTCATGAATTCCGGACCTTAGGGGTGAACAGGCGTCCGCGCCAAGCGCTTAGAACTTCAGCGTGGCATCCACGCCAAAGGTGCGCGGCGTATTGAAGTTGCCATAGTCGCCGAGGATGTTGTTGTTGTTGCCGATGGCGACGATGTTCGGCACGCCCGCGGCCTGCGCCACCTGCACGGCGGGCAGGCTGTTCGACGGGTCGCGGCGATAGACATATTGTTCGTTGAACAGGTTGCGCGACCATACGCTGACCGTAATTTTCTGTCCGCCATTGCCCAGCCCGATATCGGCCAGCGAGATGCGTCCGTTGACGATGAACGACGAGTCGGCCTTGGTCGCGAACTGGTCGAACGTCTGGGTCGCCTGGCCGTAATTGGCGTCGAGATGGAACCGCAGCTTCGCATCGCCGAAGGCCCGCAGATCGTAATCGATCGCACCGCTCGCGGCATTGCGCGGGGTGAACACGATGTAGAATTTCTGCAGCGCCGTCGTCGATTGCGCGGCGGTCGGCGTCACTGCGGGGGCGATGATGATGCCCGGCGCGGTGTAGGTCACGCTGATCGGCGGAATGTCGGTATAGGTATAGGCATAGGACGCGGTCAGCTGCAGCCCTTCGAGCGGCCGCAGCGTCAGGTCCGCCTCGATCCCGCGGATCTTGGTGGTGCCGGGCGCATTGAACGTGACCAGATTGTTGAAATTGCCCGTCGCCGTCGGCTGGATGGTCGACAGGTCGACCTGGCTGCCCTTGCGGTTCATGATGTAGCCGGCGAGGTTGAAGCGCGCCTTGTGGTCCCAGAAGTCGGTCTTCACGCCGGCTTCGTACGACTGGACGTGCTCCTGATCGAACGCCTGATAATTGGACGTGCGCGAGCTGGCACCACCGGCGCGATAGCCGCTGGCATATTTCACATAACCGTGGACATCGCGGCTGAAGTCATAAGCGACCGTCGCGGTCGGGTCGAACCGGTTCCAAGTGCGGTTGAGCGGAGTGTAGCCGTTGGCGATGGCGATCGGGGTCAGATTGCCCGCCGCGTCACGATAGGCTGCGTTCCGCGAATAGGTCAGCTCGCCTTCTTTCTTGTCCTTGGTATAACGACCGCCCACCGTGATGTGGAGTTCGTCGGTCGCATTATAGGTCGCCTGGCCATAAGCCGCATAGCTGCGCGAACGGACTTGCGAAGCGCGGTCGACCGAACAACCGCTGACCGCAGTGCCGATGAACTGCGGGCGGGTTTCGGCCGGCGTACAGAACGGGATCGGCGCATAGGTCGCACCGGTGACGACGCCGCCCGTGACGACTGCGGTCGCGCCCAGCGAGTTCGGCGTCGCCGCGTCGTCGCTGACATGCTCGTTGAAATAATAGAGGCCAGCCACGTAATCGACCGCACCGATGCTCCCGACGGCCTGCAGTTCCTGGCTGAACTGACGCTGGCGCAGGTCGGCGAGGCTGTAGCGGCTGAACCCGCAATTGGCGCCAGCACAGGCGGCGGTCAGGTTGACGACGGGGACGCGGTGCGCGCCGCCCGAATTGTCCCACTGCTGCACGTCGACGCCGCGCCAACCGGTGATCGAACGCAGCTCGATCTCGGGCGACAGCTTCCATTTGAGGACGTTCGAGAACCCATGCGTCTTGTCGACGCTGTTCTGCTGCGGCACGCCGAGGTCGGCGGTGCGCTGGAGCGAGTTGCCGTTGACGACGACACCGGGAAGCAGCGGCTTGACCGTGCCCTGCGTGCCCGTGAAGGCCGTGCCGGGCGTAACGCACGTGCTGCCCGCCGGGATCGCCAGCGGCGCGGCATTGGTGCCGCCGCTCAGGCAGTTGTTCGGGTTGTAGTTGAGCAGCTGGCTATAGAACGGCGTGTTCTCGTCCTTCGCCACGTCATAGGCGAAATCGTCGGTGATGTTGCTCGTCGGCTGCCACCGCACGGCGGCGCGGCCGCCCTTGCGGTTGTAAAAGCCCCAGCCCTGCTGGCCCGCGAGCGGATTTTTCGTCGTCGGGTCCTGATGCTGGTAAACGCCGTCCAGCTTGATGCTGAACCCGGCGAACTCGGGCAGGTCGACATGGCCGTTGACGTTGCGCGAGCCGAGATTGCCGATGCCGCCCGAAAGCGAGCCGCCGAATTCACCCGTCGGCGCGCGCGTGACGATGCTCAGCGCGCCGCCTTCGGTGTTGCGACCGAACAGCGTGCCCTGCGGACCCTTCAGGACCTCGATGCGCTCGACATCGAACAGGCCGGCATTGAGCCCGTGCTGGCGACCGAGGTAGATGCCGTCGATATAGATGCCGACGCCTTGTTCGCGCGCGGGCTGGTTGGCGTCGAGCGGTACGATGCCGCGAATACCGATGGTCAGCGCCGACTGGCGCGCCTCGAAGGTCGCGATGCGCAGGCTCGGCACGCCGCCATCCTGCAGATCGAGCAGGCTCTGGACGCGACGCTCCTTGAGCGTGTCGGCACCCAGCACCGAGATCGAGATCGGCGTCTTCTGCAAATTCGTTTCGCGCTTCGTCGCCGTGACGACGATTTCCTGGATCTGGCTGCCGTCATCGGCGGGGGCAGCGGCAGGCGCTTCGGGAGCAGCAGCAGCAGCGGGCGCATCGGCAGCAAAGGCAGGCGCGCTGAACAAGACGGCGCTCGCCAGCAAGGCGATACGAAGGCGCGAACGGTCGGTCATCATGGTCCCCAGATATGCCGTGACCCGATTCGGCCCGGCTCGGTAGGGACGCCGCTAGGCGAGGTTTGTGACAGCCCCCGGACTCCGCGGTTGCGGTTCCATGACACGGCCATGACAAATCGATGACATTGGGGATCAGGCGAGCAGGATCGCGGCCCCCAGCGACACCACGAACGACACGATCGTCGACGCCACGACCGGTAACGACGACCGCCAGCCCTGTTCCAGCAACAGGTTGAGCGGCGAACGGATGCCCGTCGACGTCACCGCGATCAACAGCAACGCGGTCGCGAGCCTGGGCACCCCCGACAGCACCATCGGCGGCAGCGCGACGAAGCTGTGCAGCGCGGTCATCGCAAGGAACCCCAGCACGAACCATGGCACCCCGATCCCGGCACCGCGCTTCTCGCCGTCCTTGGGATAGGCCAGCGCGACCAGCGCCAGCGTCGGCGCCAGCAACGCCACGCGCGTCAATTTGACCACCGTCGCGGTTTGCCCCGCCTCCTGCGAATAGCTGTACCCCGCGCCCAGCGACTGCGCCACGTCATGGATCGACGCGCCCATCAGGAACCCCGCCTGCCGGTCGGTCAGATGGAGCATGTGCGCCAGCGCCGGATAGAAACTCATCGCGATCGCACTGGCGGCGGAAACCGACACCAGGACCAGCGTCAATTGCGCCTGGCTCGCCCGCCTCTCGCCCAGCACCGACGACAGCGCCAGCGCCGCCGACGCCCCGCAAATCCCGACCGCGCCGCCCGCCAGCGTCCCGAACGCCGCCCCCATGCCGACGAACCGCGCGGTCAATGTCCCCGTCAGCATCACCACCGCGATCAACGCCGCGATGAACAGAAAGGCCGGCAGCCCCAGGCTCGCAATCTGCGCGAACGTCACCTGCAGCCCGACCAGCACGATGCCCCAGCGCAACAACGTCTTCGACGCAAAGCCCAACCCCGCATGCGTCCGGGTGTCGGCATTCACGAAGTTGAACGCCAACCCGATGAGCAAGCCCATCAGCATGATCGGCGCGCCATAATGTTCGGACAGATAGGCCGCAGCCAGCGACGCCACGCTCGCAATGCCCAGACCCGGCAGATACGCCGTCCAGCGATTGCCCGTGGCCGGCGTCGCATCGAGCAGATCGCCGTAAAGATCGGCAGCGACGGGCAGCGGGCGTGAAACCATGATCGCGCGCTATCGCCCGGTTCAGGTGACGGCAAGCGTCGCGCGGGTTACACAAGCATCATGAACCGCGCTTTCCTGCTGCTCCCGCTCCTCGCCACCACCGGCTGCGTCTCGACCGCCAAGTCGATCGTGACCGCCCCGTTCAAGGTTGTCGGCAAGGCCGCCGACTGGGCCACCACCAGCCAGTCCGAAGCCGACCGCAATCGCGGCAAGAAGATTCGCAAAGCGGAGGAGCAGGCCCGCAAGGACTGCAAACGCCAGGCTGACGGCGACATGGCGCGCGAAGAGTGCGTAAAGCAGAAACTGCGCGACGGCGGCCTTTCGTAAGGCAACCATGTTACCCCTGCGCAGGCAGGGGTCCAGTTGAGCTCACCACCAGAGTCTCAGCTTCGATTTGCGAGCTCGTCTAGCCCCTTGCCTGCGCAGGAGCGACATAGTCAGTGATGGCAAAAGTCGTCGTAAAGATCGCGCCAATCGGGATTCAGCTTCCCGATCAGGTTCAGCTTCCAACCACGTTTCCAAGCTTTCATCTGCTTTTCTCGCGCGATCGCATCGTCGATCCTGTCGTGATGCTCGGCGTAGACCAGTCGGATCAGGCCCTATTCCTTACAGAATTCCGACCCCCGGCCTTCGCGATGTTGCTGCACTCGCGCCGCGAGATTTGAGGTGACGCCGACGTACAACGTTCCGCTTGGCTTGTTCGACATGATATAAACGTAGCCGGGCTTCACCCTGTACTCATACCATGTCGCCCCTGCGCAGGCAGGGGCCTAAATAACCTCTCACGCCGAGACGAACCGCAGATGGAGAGTTCATCTGGGCCCCTGCCTGCGCAGGGGCGACATGTGGCATTTTGGAATATGGCATCGGCTGCATGGTGGGCGCGACAGGGATTGAACCTGTGACCCCTCCCGTGTGAAGGGAGTGCTCTACCGCTGAGCTACGCGCCCGCCGAAGCGGAGCCGCGCCAGTAAGGACGCCGCCTCGCCCTGTCTACCCGTTACAACCTACCCGTGACGACCTACCCGTGGCGACCCCGTCGTTACGACTTACCCGTTACAGCTGTCCTTCAAATTCTTGCCGGGGCGAAACTTCGGCTGGCTCGACGCCGCGATCGACATCGGCTCGCCGGTTCTTGGGTTGCGCCCGATTGATGCCTTGCGCTTCGACAGCGAGAAATTGCCGAACCCGACGAGGCGCACTTCGTGGCCGCGCTTCAACTGTTCGGTGATCGTCGCAAACACCGCCTCGACGGCGCGCGCCGCGTCGCCACGCGACAGGGCTGCTTGGTCCGCAACTGTGCCGATCAATTCCTGCTTGTTCATCACTCACCCCTGAGTGCGCGCGGGAATCACCTGCGCGCGGAAGCGACCACTAGGCCGCTTCCGCCAAGGTGAGTCAATGCCGCAATGGCTCCGAAGCGGGACGAACCCCCGTGGGCGGTTCGGCCGCCAGCTCGTCGGCCTCAGTCCATTCGATCGGCGTCAGCGTTTCCGTCAGCGCCAGCGCCAGAACCTCGTCGACATGGCGCACCGGCACGATGTTCAGCCCGTCGAGGATGTTTTTGGGGATTTCCGCCAGATCCTTTTCATTCTCATGCGGGATCAGCACGGTGGTGATGCCGCCACGCAATGCCGCGAGCAGCTTTTCCTTCAGCCCGCCGATCGGCAGCACGCGCCCGCGCAGCGTGACCTCGCCCGTCATCGCGAATTCGCGCTTCACCGGCACGCCGGTCAGGGTCGAGACCATCGCGGTCACCATGCCGATGCCCGCCGACGGCCCGTCCTTGGGCACCGCGCCTTCGGGCAGATGAACGTGGATGTCCTTCTTGGCGAACACGCTCGGCTTGATGCCATATTGCGGCGCGCGCGCTTTCACGAAGCTCAGCGCCGCCTGGATCGATTCGCCCATCACATCGCCCAGCTTGCCGGTCGATTTGACCTGACCCTTGCCGGGCACCGTCACCGCTTCGATCGTCAGCAATTCGCCGCCGACCTCGGTCCACGCCAACCCGGTGACCGCGCCGATCGAGTTTTCTTCCTCGCTCAGCCCGTGACGGTATTTCTGCACCCCGGCGAACTCGTGGATGTTTTCGGGCGTGATCGTGACGCTCGTCGCCTTGCCTTCGAGAATGCGACGCAACGCCTTGCGCGCCAGCTTGGCGATCTCGCGCTCAAGCGTGCGGACACCCGCCTCACGCGTATATTGCTGGATCAGCGCGCGCAGACCTTCGGGGGTCAGCTCGAACTCGTCGGCCTTCAGCCCGTGATCGCCGATGACCTTCGGCAGCAGATGCCGCGTCGCGATCTCGACCTTCTCGTCCTCGGTGTATCCCTCCAGCCGGATGATCTCCATGCGGTCGAGCAGCGGCTGCGGCAGGTTCAGCGTGTTCGCCGTCGTCACGAACATGATGTCCGACAGGTCCAGATCGACCTCGAGGTAATGGTCCTGGAATTTCGAATTCTGTTCGGGGTCGAGCACTTCGAGCAGCGCCGACGCCGGATCGCCGCGGAAATCCTGGCCGAGCTTGTCGATCTCGTCGAGCAGGAACAACGGATTGCTCGTTCCTGCCTTTTTCAAGTTCGACACGATCTTGCCCGGCAGCGAGCCGATATAGGTCCGGCGATGGCCGCGGATTTCCGCCTCGTCGCGCACGCCGCCCAGCGATTGCCGCACGAACTCGCGGCCCGTCGCCTTGGCAATCGATTGGCCGAGACTGGTCTTGCCGACGCCCGGCGGGCCGACGAGGCACAGGATCGGCCCCTTCAGCTTGTTGGTCCGCGCCTGCACCGCGAGATATTCGACGATGCGGTCCTTGACCTTTTCCAGGCCGAAATGATCGTCGTCGAGCACCTTCTGCGCGATCGACAAATCCTTCTTCAGCTTGGATTTCTTGTTCCACGGCAGACCCAGCAGCACGTCGAGATAGTTGCGGATCACTGTCGCCTCGGCGCTCATCGGCGCCATTGACTTGAGCTTCTTCAACTCCGCCGTCGCCTTCGAACGCGCTTCCTTGGACATTTTCAGCGAGGCGATCTTCTGCGTCAGCTCGGCGATTTCGTCGCCATCGCCTTCCTCGCCTTCATTGCCCAACTCGCGCTGGATCGCCTTCAACTGTTCGTTGAGGTAATATTCGCGCTGGGTCTTCTCCATCTGGCGTTTCACGCGGCTGCGGATCTTCTTCTCGACCTGCAGCACGCCCAATTCGCCTTCCATGAAGGCGAACACCATTTCCAGCCGCTTGGCCGGGTCGGCCTCGGTCAGCAGCGCCTGCTTGTCGGCGACCTTGATCGACAGCACCGCGGCGACCGCATCGGCCAGCCGGTTGGCATCGTCGATATCGCCCAATTGCGTCGGGCTGTCCGCCGGCAATTTCTTGTTGAGCTTGGCGTAATTGTCGAACTGGTCGACCACCGACCGCATCAGCGCCGGCGCGTCGGGGTTTTCGGTCGCCTGCGGCTCGACGTCGACCACCTCGGCGGTCATGTGCGTATCGCCCGCGTCGAGCGAAACCAGCGTCGCGCGGCGCTGTCCCTCGACCAGCACGCGCACCGTGCCGTCGGGCAGCTTCAGCATCTGCATCACCGTCGCAATGACACCCAGATCGTACAGATCGTCGCGCGCCGGATCGTCCTGGCCCGGGTCGAGCTGCGCGACCAGGAAGATGTCCTTGTCCGCCGCCATCGCGCTTTCCAGCGCGGCGACCGATTTGTCGCGGCCGACGAACAACGGCACGACCATTTGCGGGAATACGACGATGTCGCGGAGCGGGAGTACGGGGAGAATCTGTGTCATCGAGACGACATATGGGGCGCGCGCCGGTGCGCTGCAACGCCCGCTCGTCGAAGTCACACCGGGCTTATTCGGCCTCGATATTTTGAGCCGCTTGCAACCACAACCGCATCGTCTCCGCCGCGGAATCGGACAAGGTGACATAGACCGTGCGCTTGTCGTGACGGTGCGGGACGCGCTGGACGTGCCCGTTCTTGGTCAGGATCGTCAGGCGGCGCAACGCGGTCGTCGGCGGCGCCGATGTCGCGAGGCACGCTTCGCCGACCGTCAGCATCGCGCCCCGCGCGCGGTGAATGAACAATGTCAGCAACAGGTCGATCGACGGATCGTTGGCAACCTGTCCGGCAAACATGGCCTCGATCTGACGGCGCAATTTGACGATCGCACTCGCCTGTCGCGCCAGCGCGACGTCGCCGTACCCTCGCTCCCCGCCTATCGGTTGCTCGCCGGTTGGCAGCCGCTCCAGCAACCGGCGAATCTGCGTCAGTTCGTCAGCGGAGAATTGCTGTCCGTCAGGGGTATTCGTCGCAAACACCGGATGATCGCCATAGTTCATGTCAGCCGCCTCCCGCTTTCACTGACTGTCGCCGTCACTACGCACAAAGATCGTTAACAGATCGTCAATTTTTTGGACCCAAATGCGGTTGATCGATCCGTTCGACATCGCCGATGAACGCCGCCCAGGGTCCGCCCGGCTGCCAGACACTGTCCATCAACCGCCGCGCTTCGGTCTCGCTCGCGCCCCGATCCTGCAACCAACGATACACAAAAGCCGTCACGCGCATGTTCATGATGCAATGGACATGCACCGGTTCGCCCTGCGTTGCCAGCATGGCGTCCGTGAACTCGCGGTAATGGTTCTCGTCCGGCGCATCGAACGGCACGGGGATGTGAACATAGCGCATGCCCGCCGCCGCGACGCTTGCCGCTTCGTCGGGCAGCGCACGTTCGTGGTCGTGCAGCCCCAAATTGATCACCGTCGTCACGCCCGCATCGGCAAGCGCCCCAATCTGCTCCTCGGACGGCTGGCCCGACGTCGTCACCGACGCGTCGAGCCGCCGAAAATTGAAGATAGCGTCGATCAGCTTTGCCACCCGCACGATTGCCCGGCATTCTGCTTCTTCAGCCACGCGCTGAGCGGCGCGAAGTAGTTGAGCATCGCCTTGCCGCTCATCTCGCGGCTACCGGTGAAGGCTTGCAACGCATCGGGCCACGGCTTGGACTGGCCCATCGCCAGCATCTCGTGGAATTTCGCGCCGACCGCCTTGTTGTTGTAGAACGAACAGCGGTGCAGCGGCCCCTTCCACCCCGCCTGACGGCACGCCGCCTCATAAAATTGGAACTGCAGCAACCGCGCGAGGAAATAGCGCGTGTAGGGCGTGTTGCCCGGCACATGGAACTTGGCACCCGGATCGAAATCCGCCTCGCTCCGCGCGACCGGCGGCACGATGCCCTGATATTGCAACCGCAGATCGGTCCAGCCCTTGTTGTAATTGGCCGGCGTGATCTGCCCGGAGAACACACCCCAGCGCCATTTGTCGACGATCAACCCGAACGGCAGGAACGCCACCTTGTCCATCGCCTGGCGCAGCAACAGCCCGATATCCTTATCCGCGCTCGGCACCTTCGACGCATCGAGCAAGCCGATATCGACCAGATATTGCGGCGTGATCGAAAGTGCGATGGTGTCCCCGATCGCCTCGTGGAAGCCGTCATTCGCGCCGTTCTGATAAAGATACGGCTGCTTGTTATAGGCCCGCTGATAGTAGTTATGGCCCAGCTCGTGATGGATCGTGGTGAAGTCGTCCGAATTCACCTTGATGCACATCTTCACCCGCACGTCATCGACCGTGTCGATGTCCCACGCGCTGGCATGGCACACCACTTCGCGGTCGGCGGGCTTGGTGAATTGCGACCGGTCCCAGAACGTCTGCGGCGGCTTGTCATAGCCTAGCGACGAATAGAAATTGACCCCGCCCTCGACCATTTTCTTGGCGTCATAGCCCTTGGCCGTCAGCAGCTCGCCGGTGTCGAAGCCCAGATCGCCCGCGCCCGCCGGAGCGACCAAATCATAGATATTGCCCCATTCTTGCGCCCACATATTGCCCAGCAGGTCAGCACGGATTGGGCCGGTCTTCTTCTGCACCGCGTCACCGTATTTCGCATTCAACTTGGCGCGCGTGTAGCAATGCAACTGGTCGTACAGCGGCTTCACCTCCGCCCATAATTTGTCGGTCAGCGCCGCGAACTGGTCGGGCGTCATGTCGTATCCCGCGCGCCACATCGCGCCGGTATCGGCATAGCCCAGTTCCTTCGCGCCCTGATTGGCGATCTCGACCATGCGCACGTAATCCGCGCGCATCGGGCGACCGACATTCTGGTGCCAGCTGGTCCACATTTCGGACAATTCGGCCGGATTGCGGTCCTTGCCCATCGCCGCTTCGATGTCCGAACCATTGATCGGCTTGCCATTCAGCGTGCCCTTGCCCTTGCCATAGGTCGATTGCAGCCGCGCCTTGAGCACCGACAGCTCGTCGCCCAGCTTCGGGTCGGCGGGCGACGCCAATGTGATGCTGTTGCGCAGCAGGTCGAGCTTGCGCCGCGTATCGAACGACAGGCCCGGGGTCTCGTTATACTTCGCCGCACCCGTCGCCAGCCGCACCTGCAGCGCGGTGAAGTCCGCATCGAACTTCGCCGCGATCGCATCGGTATCGTCGGTGATGTAGGTATTGTTGATCCAGCTCGACTGGCCCGCCTGAATGTACAGCGGCTTCAATTCCTGCTCGGCCTGCGCGACAAAGGCATCGGCCTCGGCAGCGGTCGGGGCAGCGGCAATGGCGGGCGTGGCAAAGGCGAGCGCGATGGCCACCGCGCCCAGCGATACGAACGATTTCATGGCAGTCCTCTCCTGAACCTCACGCCCGCGACACTGGCGTCCGTGGCGGGCGAGTCAAGCGGCGAGGAAGTCCGCCATGGCGGTGCCCAGTTCAGCCTTGGTCACCGCGCTCATATGCCCACCCGGCGTCTCGACGAGTTGCCCGCGCGGAAGCAATTCCGCCAGCGCGGTCGTCGAGCCATTGTCCTGATCCTCGCGCCCCGACAGCACCAGTACCGGCATATCGATTGCGGCAATCTCCGCCTCGCTCGTATCGACGAAACTGTCGAGCAACAGCCTCAGCGCCACCGGATCGCCCTTGGTGGTTTTGAGGAACGCCTCGGCATTCCACTCCGGCGTGAACTTCTCGAACGTCCCGAGATTGTCGAGGATGCGCTTGAAGTGCGCCGACCGTTTGCCCGTCTCGGTCAACCCGCTGAGCCCCATGCCAGACACGATCGCCTTGCCCGGTCTGGCTCCGCGCGCCAGCATCCGCACCGTCGTCCGCCCCCCGAGCGAGTAACCGCCCAGATCATAATCGCTCAGCCCAAGCTGCGCGAGCAGCGCGAAGCCGTCATCCGCCAAAACATCGAGCGGATAAGCGCTCGCCTCATGCGGCCTGGCGCTCGATCCATGCGCGCGCAGGTCGGGCATGATCACGCGAAACCCCTTGGCTGCAACCGCCGCCGCATGCCCGTACCGGACCCAGTTGGTCTGCGCGTCCGAGAAGAACCCGTGGAGTAAAACGACCGGCCGCCCCTCTCCAATCTCGCGCCAAGCCAGTTCCGCGCCGTCGAAACTGCGAAATTTATAGACCGGCAGCTCAGCTGGGCCAGACGTCGCCGTCATCGCGACCCCGCCAACAATGCAAAGAACTCCGCAGGCGGCGCCGCCTCACCCCAAGCCGGCGCGCCCTCCGGCAACGCAAACCAGCGCTGCCGGAAATCGGTGTAGATATGCGCGACGCAATCAAGCTCTTCGGACCGGTCGAGCGTCCCCGCCCGCACCACCGCCACGCCCGGCCGCCGCGTATTGGTGTTGTACAACCGCGTATGACACGTCGCGCAAAACCGCTGCACCGAAGTCCGGTCGCCGGTGACGATCTCATACGTCTCGACCGGCCCCGTCACGTCGAGCGCACTCTCAGTTACAATCACCTGCTGGCTGAACGCGCTCCCCGAATAGCGCTGGCAGATATGGCAATGGCAAGCATAGCTCGGCGGCAAGACATCCACCGCAATCGCATAACGTACCGCGCCGCACCGGCATTGCCCGCGGATCATCGCGGTTCCTTCACGAACAAGGCCGCGCCCAGCGATCCCACGAAGGCACCCGCCATGTCCTTTTGGCTGTCAAAAGGATCGCACTGCTGGCCGTTATATGCCTCGGCGGAAACGGGGTCCATGAACACCGCCAGCAGCCATTCGAAAATTTCGTACAGCGCTCCGATCGCGAGCACGACCGTAACCGCGCCGACAATTGCTGCCCAGCCCGACATTCTGCAGTAACGCCGCAGCATCTCGGCAAAGGGCGCAGTCAATAGCAGCCCGAACGAAAAATGGACCAGCCGGTCAAACATGTTGCGCTGGAAACCGAACGTTGCGTTGATATCTAACCCGATTGCCCGGCCCCAATCTGCATAGGGCACATTGCTGTAAGTCCAACGAGCCGCAAACAGATGCAACAAGAGGAACAGGCAGATCCCCGCAACTGCGCCATTCGATAAAGGCCAGCGCTTCAATCCGGTGAAGGCCCACCAACCGAGAAACACGATCACTGGTCCGACCTGCAGCCAAGTGTTGCCCGGATAGCTCGCGCCCCACGCGCTCAGTGACGCGGCACACAAGACCGCCGCCAACCAGCGGCGCTGGACCGGGAGGATAGCGATCACGCCGCCTTCTTGAGCGCCCGCCGCCCGAGCAATTCGGCAATCTGCACCGCGTTGAGCGCCGCGCCCTTGCGGAGGTTGTCCGACACGCACCACAGGCTCAACCCGCTATCGACCGTCGGGTCTTCACGCACGCGGCTGATGAACGTCGCATAATCGCCGACGCATTCGACGGGGGTGACGTAGCCGCCATCCTCATGCTTATCGATCAGCATCACGCCCGGTGATTCACGCAGGATCGACTTGGCCTTGGCCGCCGAAATCTCGTTCTCGAATTCGATGTTGATCGCTTCCGAATGCCCGACGAACACCGGCACGCGCACGCACGTCGCGGTGATCTTGATCTTGGGGTCGAGGATCTTCTTGGTCTCGACGACCATCTTCCATTCTTCCTTGGTCGATCCGTCGTCGAGGAAGTCGTCGATGTGCGGGATCACGTTGAACGCGATCTGCTTGGTGAATTTATGCGGCACCGCCGGATCGCCGACGAAGATGTTGCGGCTCTGCTCGAACAGTTCGTCCATTCCCGCTTTGCCGGCACCGGACACCGATTGGTACGTTGCGACGACGACGCGCTTGATCTTGGCGTAATCATGCAGCGGCTTGAGCGCGACGACCATCTGCGCCGTCGAGCAGTTCGGATTGGCGATGATGTTTTTCTTGCGATAGCCGTCGATCGCCTCCGGATTCACCTCCGGCACGATCAACGGCACATCGGGGTCCATCCGGTACAGCGACGCATTGTCGATTACCGTGCAACCGGCGGCGGCGAACCGGGGAGCATGCGCCGCCGAACCCGCGCTGCCGATCGCGAAGATCGCCATGTCCCAGCCCGCGGGATCGAAATTCTCGATATTCTGGACCTTGAGCATCCGCCCGCTTTCGCCATATTCGACCTCGTCGCCCTGGCTGCGCGACGTCGCCAGCGCGGCGATTTCGTCGGCGGGGAATTCTCGCTCGGCGAGGATGTTGAGGACCTCGCGCCCGACACTGCCCGTCGCGCCCGCGACCGCGATCCGATAACCCATGCTTGCTCTCCGAATGACGCGCTGCCGCATAGCGCCGTCGACGAATATGGCCAACGCTTAAGGCGTGACAAACTGCTCGGGATATTCCCAGCGCCACGGCGCGCCTGTTTCGCCCAGGATGTGATTGACCAGTTCGGGAAACAGCGGCTCCGCGCGCACGTCGTTGCCCAACAGCACGACGCATCGCCGCCCGCGCTTCACGCAAACCATCGTGTTGCCGGTCATGTCGTCATGCCCGCCTTTGTAGAATCCCGCACCCTGCGGTCCTGAAAACGTGACGACGCCAAGCCCCGCCGACAGCCCCCTGAACCGCTTTTCGGGAGGCGCATCGTCCTGCAACGTCGGAAATTGCGACACGCTCGTAATCGGCCGTTGCGGACGGGTCATGTCGTCGAAGGTGGCGCGGTTGAGACCTGTCCCGCTGACCAGCGCGGCGGCGAACCGGCCCATATCCTCGATCGTCGTGTCCATCGATCCGGCGATGCGGACGCGTTTGCGCGGGGTGTGCTGAAACGCCTCACCTTTCGCATCCCACGCCTGCGCGGCGCGGTCCGCCCAGGCCGGCTGCCAATCCATCGCGCTGCTGGTCATCCCCAGCGGCCCAAAGGTTAGCCGGTCGGCCTCGATGCCGACCGAATGCCCCAACTTCTGCTCGATCGCGAACTGGAGCAACAGCAGCCCCTCGCCCGAATAGGCATAGCGCGTGCCCGGCTCGAAATGGAATTTGAGTTTCTGGTCGGGCTCGAGAAATGCGAAGTTCGCAAAGCCCGTCGCATGCGTCAGCGTGATGCGCGGCGTCAGCTTGCGCCAGCGCTCATCGCCCGCGAGGTCGCCCCAATTGCCCATTCCGTGCGGCAAATTGCCATAGTCTGGCAGCGGCTTGGGCAGCATCGCGGCAAAACTCTGATCAAGGTCGACCTTCCCTTCAGCCACCAGGCGCATGACCGTGTAGGCGAACACGGTCTTGCACAGCGATGCAGCGTACACCACGCTGTCGGTCTTCAGCGCACTCCCTTGGGCGGTACGCAGCCCATAAGCGCGGGTCAGCACGACCTTGCCATCCTCGACGACCGCCAGCGCGAGGCCCTGCGCGCCGGTTCGGGTCATGCCGACATGGACCGCCGCATCGATGTCGGCCGCGCGTGCCGGAGTCATCGATTTGGCACTCGCCACGCTAGCGATCATCGCGGCCAATCCGCCCAGCAGCACCCTGAACAATGGTCTAAGCCGGGTTACCGCTCGCATCCAACGGCACGGCGTCGAACGCCACGGTCAGACGCTTGGCCTCGCTGTCGAACGGCAATGTCCCGTGCCAGAAATAGCTCGGGAACAGCACCAGCATGCCGGGCTGTGGCCGGACGATCCGCCGCGGCTTGAGGTCAAGCTTGAGCGCGGCGTCGGGCACCCCGAATGCCAGCGCACCGGCGTCGCTCGTGCCGCCGACTTCGGGCGGCAGGTCGATATAGCAGGCGCTGCTCAACCAGCCCTGCGGGTGGATGTGGCTGATGTGAAATCCCTCGCTCGCCAGCCGCACCGACCACGATCCCTGAAATTTCAGGCTGCCGGTCAGCCGGCCGAGAAAGGGATGGATCGGATCGGGCTGGAGGATCGCCATCGCCGCGGCGATCGCCCGTTCGATGGCACCGCGCAGTTCGACGATCGCCGGCTCGTTACGGTCGAACAGATTGCCGCGCGTCTGCGTACCGCCACGCAGCGACTGATCCGCCGGATGCGCACGCGTGACGTGCATCCCCGTCAGCGCGTCACGCGCCGCGCCCAGATCGACGCCCTCGAGCATCAACGGGATGATCATCCGGTCGTAGTCCGCCAGCCAACGTTCGCGATTCTCGTCCTTCTGCAACCGCCAGATCACGGTCAGCAGCGCCCAGCCCGACTGGTCGAGCGGGGCGAGTTTCGTCGCCTCCATCGCCGCCGCTTCGGCCAGCTTCAAATCACCTTTTTTCAGCGCGACATGCGCTAGCGCGAGTTGTGCCGGAGCATAGTCCTCCGCAAACGCCGCCGCCTTCATCGCTTCGTCGAACGCCTCGTCGTCGCGGTCCAGCGCCGACAGCGCATTGGCCGCGAACACGTCGATCATCGCGTCGTGTCCGAACCGCTTATCGGCCGCGCGCGCCCATTCGAGCAATTGCTCATGTTCGCCCAGCACCCGCGCGGTCGCCATCGCCGAAACCCATAACACGCCGATGTCCGGCGCGGCCTTCAGCGCGGCGCGGAAACTGTCGAGCGCCTCGCTCCCCCGCCCCATTTGCGGCAGCAGCTTGGCGAGTGTCTCATGCGCGTCGACCTGCCCCGGGAAATCTTTCAGCACGCGGCGATATTCGGTCACCGCATCGTCGAACCGGCCGAGGTCGGCGAGAACGTGCGCGCGTACGCTGAGGGTTTCTGGTGCGCGCAAGCCGCGTTTCATGCCTTCTTCCAGCGCGCTCAACGCGGCGGTGTGATTGCCCGCCACACGCCATTCTACGCCCAGATTGTGCCAGCTCGCCAGGTCGTTGGAATTGACGCGCAAATGCTGTTGCAGGCGCGTAATTTCCGCCGGATCGCTCATTTCGCGTCCTTCACATTGCGGTCGAGGAAATCCTCGATCGTCCGCCACAAATGCACCGACACCGGCCCGCCGACGCGGTGGGTGTAGCCGGGGTAGAACATCATCTCGAACCGCGTCCCCGCCTTTTGCATCGCGCTGACCGCAGCCAGAGAATTGTCGAGGAACACGTTGTCGTCCGAAATGCCGTGGATCAGGAGCAAGGGATCGGTGATCTTCGCGGCGTCGGTTACCGCCGCCGAACCGGCATAGCTGGCTTTGTCGGTGTTCGGATCACCCAGATAGCGTTCGGTGTAATGCGTGTCATACAGCCGCCAGTCGGTCACCGGCGCCCCCGCCACCGCCGCCGCGTAAACGCCCGGCGTCTTTTCCAGCATCTTGAACGACATGTAGCCGCCCTACGACCAGCCATAGATCGCGATTTTCTTGCCATCGACGAACGGCAGCGACTTCAGATAGTTCGCGCCTGCCAGCTGGTCGGCCACCTCGACGCTGCCCATCGCATGCCAGATCTGGTTTTCGAACGCGGTGCCGCGGTTGAACGAGCCACGATTGTCGATCTGGAAGAAGATCCAACCCTGCGACACCAGATACTGCGTCAAGGCGCCGCCCCAGCCGTGCGTCACCGTTTGCGGCGTGCCGGGTCCGCCATAATGCTGAAAGAATACCGGGTAACGCTTGCCGGGCTCCATCACGGGCGTGATCATTTCCCAATAGAGATCGCTGCCGTCGGCCGCCTTGATCGACCCGAATTCGGTCGGGCGATGCGCCGCGACGAACGGCGCATAGGGATGCCCCGGAACGGTCACCGAATTCTCGTTGATCCACGAGATGCGCTTGCCCGTCGTGTCGGCGAGATAAACCTGTGTCGGCTGGTTGGTGTTGCTGCGCGACACGATCAGCCGCGTCGCCGCGCCGTCCATCGTCGCGCCATTGGCCCAGCCGCGCTCGGTCAGCCGCGTCACCGCCTTGGGGTTGGTCAAATCAAGTGCGTACACGTGCTTTTCGAGAACATCATCCTTGAGGCCGGCAAAATACACGCGGCCCTTCGCCTGATCGACGCCGACCAGATCGGTCACGACCCACGGCCCGCTGGTCAACTGCGTCCATTTCTTGCCGTCGAGCAGGTACAGATGCCGGTACCCGCTGCGCTCCGACGACCATAACAGCCGTCCGTCGCGCAGCAGGCGATAGGCGTCGCTCAGATTGAGCCAGCTCTTCGGCCCAGCCGTTTCGCTGAACCAGATTGAGCTCTTGCCCGTCGCCGGATCGACCTTGAGCACATCCAGCCGTCGCTGATCGCGCGTCTCGCGCTGAACGATCAGGGTCATGCCGTCGGGCGTCCAGTCGACCCGTGCCAGATACATATCGGGATCGTGGCCCAAATCGACCTTGACCTGCCCACTGCCATCCGCGCGCATCACATAGAGTTCGACCAGCGCATTGGGCGTACCCGCCGCCGGATAGCGTTGCTGATACGTCGTCGTCCCGGATGCGCCGATCGCCGCGCGGGTGAAAATCTTGACCGGGGCTTCGTCGAACCGCTCGACCGCGACATGGGCATCGTCGGGCGACCACCAGAAACCGGTGCGGCGATCGATTTCTTCCTGCGCGACGAACTCCGCCTCGCCCCAATGGACCGTACCCGCGCCGCCTTGCGTCAACTGCCGCGCCGCGCCGCCAGCCAAGGGCATCGCCCATAAATTCTGGTCGCGCACGAAACTGATAAAGCCGCCGCGCGGTGTGATCGCGGGATTGAGCGCATCGCGCGTCCCGTCGAGCTTGCGCGCCGACCCGTCGCGCCCCGCGACATACAGCTCGCCGTCGATCGGGATCAGCAACTGCGTGCCGTCCGGCGACCAGTCGTAACTGACGATCCCGGTTTTGCCGGTCAGCGAACGGTCGCGCTCGCGCTGCATCTTGGCGGCTTCGCTGAGTTCCGCGCCGCTGCCGACCTTCTTCGAATCGACCAGCATCCGGCTTTGCCCGGTCTGTGTGTCGAGCGCCCACAAATCGAACCGTTCCTTCTCGTCGGCGCGGTTGCGCACCGAGGTCAGGAGCGTGCCATCGGGCGACAGCCTGAGCGATTGCGGCTGCGTTCCATTGAGGCCGGGATCGCCGAACACGCGCTCGAGCGTCAGCTTTTGCGGCGCGTCGGCCGCCATGCCGCTACCGCCCATCGCCACCGTACCGATCACCGCCGCACATGCCAGCCATTTGCCCATCAACCGCCTCCGTTGCCGCCGCTATCGACGCGCCTCGGCACGCGCGCAACGAAAAAGGGGCGCGGAAACGGCTGGTCCCACGCCCCTTTTTTTGAACTCGCTGGAGGACTCAGCCCTTGGCCGTGTCGCCACGCGTGTCGCGACGTTCGGCGATACGCGCCGATTTGCCGCGACGACCGCGCAGATAATAGAGCTTGGCGCGACGCACCGCGCCCTTGCGGACGACTTCGATGCTGTCGATGTTCGGCGAATAAAGCGGGAAGACGCGCTCCACGCCTTCGCCGAACGAGATCTTGCGGACGGTGAAGTTGCTGCCCATGCCCTTGTTCGACCGCGCGATGCACACGCCTTCATACGCCTGGACGCGGGTGCGCTCGCCTTCGACGACGCGGACGCCGACTTTCAGCGTGTCACCGGGACGGAATTCGGGAATGGCCCGCTTGGCGGACAGGACGGCGATGTTTTCCGCCTCGATCGTCTGGATGAGGTTCATCTCATTCTTCCTTCTCGTGCCGCGCGCCAGAGGCCGGCTGGACCCGAACGCCCTCATGGCGTTCCCAAAGGTCCGGTCGGCGTGACCGTGTATCGCTCTCGGCCATCGACTTGCGCCAGGCCGCGATGCGCGCATGATCCCCCGATCGCAGCACTTCGGGGATCGTGCGCCCTTCCCATATGACGGGTCGGGTATAATGCGGATATTCGAGCAGCCCCGTTTCGAAGCTCTCGTCATCCCCGCTGGAAGGCGCGCCCATTACGCCGGGGAGCAGCCGAACGCAAGCATCGAGCAGGACCATCGCGGCAACCTCGCCACCGGACAGCACGAAGTCGCCGATCGACACTTCTTCTATCCCGCGCGCCTCAAAAATTCGTTCATCGAACCCCTCGAATCGCCCGCACAGCAGCACAACCCCCGGCCCCGCCGCCAACTCGCGCACCCGCGCCTGCGTCAGCGGCTTTCCACGTGGCGTAAAAGCAATCCGCGGCAGTTCCGCCGGCGCACCGTCGATCGCCGCTGCCAGCACGTCGGCGCGCAACACCATCCCCGCCCCTCCGCCCGCCGGGGTGTCGTCCACCGACTTGTGTTTGTCGGTCGCATAGTCACGAATGTTCGTGGCCGTCAGCGTCCACGCCGACCCCAACCCGCGCCCCGCCAGCGACGTCCCCAGCGGCCCCGGAAACATGCCCGGATAGAGGGTGAGGACATGCGCCGCGAAGGTCATCCGAAGCGCTCTAGCCGGAACGAACCGCTGCGCGAAGCTTTGGACGGTGATGATCGACTGTGCCATTATCGGCGGCGGGCCCGCCGGATTGACTGCCGCCATTTACCTCGCGCGTTTCCATCTGGCCGTTCGGCTTTACGACAATGGCTCCAGCCGCACCGCGTTGATCCCGCGCACCCACAACCATGCAGGCTATCCCGGCGGCATCAAGGGCACCGACCTGCTCGACTTGATGCACAAACAGGCCGCCGAATTTGGCGTCGACCGCACCGATGCCACCGTGACGCAAATCATCCCGGACGGCGGCTTTTTCCGCGTGCTCGTCGAAGGCAGCGAGGTTCAAGCGCGCAGTATCCTCCTCGCCACCGGCGTCCACAACCTGCCGCCCAACATGGACAAGGCTGAGCATGACGCGGCACTCGCCCGCGGTCTGATCCGGTATTGTCCGATCTGCGACGGCTATGAAGTCACCGACAAGCGCGTCGGCGTGATCGGCACCGGCGGACATGGCATGCGCGAAGCGCTGTTTTTGCGCGGCTTCACCCCGCATATCACCCTCGTGGCGCACACCGGGGTCCACGACCTCGACCAAATCGCCCGTGAAAAAATCGAGGCCGCGGGGATCGAAATCGTCGATGGCCCCGCCGCCCCAATCCATATCATCGGAAACGAGATTGCCGTCGGCACGGCAGACGGCGAACGCCGCTTCGCCAGCATCTATCCCGCGCTCGGCTCGCACATTCGCTCCGAGCTCGCGGTGGCAGCCGGGGCTGAGGCATCCGCCGACGGCTGCCTCGTCGTGGACGATCACCAGATGACCAGCGTCCCGGGCCTGTTCGCCGCGGGCGATGTCGTAAAGGGCCTCGACCAGATCAGCCATGCGATGGGCGAAGCCGGCGTCGCGGCGACGAAGATTCGCAATTTGTTGGACGAGCGGCAACCTATCCGGCGTTAGATTTCAACGAAGCTCGCTTCGACCGTAACCATGTCGCCCCATTCCGGCACCGCTTCCGGCCGCATCGGTACCATGAAACGCTTGCGGTCGGGACGTTCGATTTCGATCACGTCCCCCGCGCCGAAATTCTCGATCGCGACGACGATGCCCAGCGCCACGCCGTCGGTCGACACCGCAGGCAGCCCGATCAGATCATGGTGATAATATTCGCCATCGCCCAGCGGCGGCAACGACGACCGCGGGACCGTTAACGCGGTCCCGCGCAGCCGCTCCGCCGTCGTCCGATCGGCGATTTCGGCAAACCGCGCGATATTGCCGCGCAGCGATTTGATCGTCAGCGCCCCGTCGTTGAACGAGCGGAACGCAGACAGATCGTCGGTAAACAGCTTTAGTTTCACCTCGCCGCCCACGCCATGCGCGCCGGCAATCGCGGCGAGCGTGACGGGGCGGTCGGAGTGCATCGAGGCTTAGCCTTCAGCCGGCTTCTGGGCGCTCTCGCCTTCGACGGCAGCAGCGTCATCGCCCGCGTCGCTGTCCGGCGTGGCTTCGTTGGTTTCGGCAGACGCTTCCGGGGTCGGCTCGGCAGCAGCCGCTTCGGCCACGGCTTCGGCTTCTGGCGTCGGCTCTTCGGTCGCGGCTTCGACTTCGGCAGCCATAACGGCTTCCGTCTCGGCCTGCGAGTCGTCGGCAGGAGCCTCCTCGGCGGGAGCTTCTTCGACAACTTCCGGCACAGGCTGGTTGGCTGCTTCGGCGGCTGCCTCGGCAGCGTCGGCGGCCTTCTTTTCCTGCTCCTCAAGGCGCTCCTTGGCCTTTTCGCCCGGCTGGCCCTTGTTCGGGTTGTTGCGCGCCGCACGCTCCATCACGCCTGCGGCATCAAGGAAGCGGAGCACACGATCCGAAGGCTGCGCGCCGACGCTCAGCCAGTGCTTCGCGCGCTCGGTGTCGAGCACCACGCGCGCCGCGTCGTCCTTGGCCAGCAGCGGATTATAGCTGCCGATCCGCTCGATGAACTTGCCGTCGCGCGACGAACGCGAATCCGCCACGATGATCTTGTAATAAGGACGCTTCTTCGAACCGCCACGCGCCAAACGAATTGCAACTGCCATGATAAATCTTCCTTTTTTTTAAATCGTCATCCCGGCGAAGGCCGGGATCGCTACACAAATAGTCTTCTGTCTCGTTAGCGGCCCCGGCATGCGCCGGGGCGACGCTATTTCTTTTTGAATAATCCAGGCGGTGGGCCGCCCGCACCGCCGGGCATCTTGCCGCCCAGCATATTGGCCATGCCGCCCAGCGGATTGCCGCCGCCCATCATCGCCATCATCGCCTTGATGCCGCCCATCTTGCGCAACTTCTTCATCGCGCCCGACATGTCCTGATGCATTTTGAGGAGCTTGTTGACGTCCTGCACCGTCACGCCCGAACCCTTGGCGATGCGGATCTTGCGCTTGGCCTGGAGCAACTCGGGCTTGCTGCGTTCCTTGGGCGTCATCGATCCGATCATCGCGTCCATGCGCACCAGCAAACGATCCTCGACCGCGCCAGACGCCATCGCCGCCTGCGCCTGCTTCATGCCCGGGATCATCCCGGCCAGCGCGCCGAGCCCCCCCATATTCTGCATCTGCTTCAACTGGTTGCGCAGGTCATTGAGGTCGAACTGGCCCTTGGCGAACTTCGCCGCCATCGCCTCGGCGTCTTCCTGATTGACCGCCTCGGCGGCGCGTTCGACCAACGAGACAACGTCGCCCATGCCGAGAATGCGGCCGGCGACACGCTCGGGATGAAACGCCTCGAGCCCGTCCAGCTTTTCGCCGGTGCCAACGAACTTGATCGGCTTGCCCGTGACCGCGCGCATCGAAAGCGCCGCGCCGCCGCGCGCATCGCCGTCCATGCGGGTCAGCACGACGCCCGTCAGCGGCACCTGGTCGGAGAAGTTCTTTGCAACGTTGACTGCGTCCTGACCGGTCAGGCTGTCGACCACGAGCAGTGTCTCGGCCGGATTCGACGCCGCGGACACCGCGCGCATTTCGTCCATCAACGCCTGATCGACGTGGAGGCGACCGGCCGTGTCGAGCATGACCACATCGAAACCCTGCAGCTTCGCCGATTGCAGCGCGCGGCGCGCGATATCGACCGGCTGCTGCCCCTGCACGATCGGCAGCGTGGCGACGCCCGCCTGCTCGCCGAGCACCGCCAACTGCTCTTGCGCCGCCGGGCGATTGACGTCGAGCGACGCCATCAGCACCTTCTTGCCCTCGCGCGCCGACAACCGCTTGGCGATCTTGGCGGTGGTCGTGGTCTTGCCCGACCCCTGCAGCCCGACCATCATCACGACGGCAGGCGGCGTGACGTTCAGCTCCAGATCGCTGGCATCGCTGCCCAGCATCTCGACCAGCGCGTCATGGACGATCTTGACGACCTGCTGCCCCGGCGTGACCGATCGCAGCACATCCTGACCGACGGCCTTTTCGGTCGCCTTGTCGATGAATTCGCGCACCACCGGCAGCGCGACATCGGCCTCGAGCAACGCGATCCGCACCTCGCGCATGGCCCCGCGAACGTCATTCTCCGACAGCGCGCCGCGCCCGCGCAAGCCGGCGAAAACGCCGCTCAACCGGTCGCTCAGACTGTCGAACATGGACCCATTCACTCCAACGCAAAAAACGCCGGCGGACGAAACCTCGTCGGCCGGCGGCATCCGGGGATGCGCTTCGAATGATCGCGGCCCTATGGGTTTGGCAGGATTTCGTCAACCTTGTCGCTTAAACCGTCCTTGACGAGCGCGGGCCTATCGACCGCCTCATGCAGGAAAAATCCGCTTCAGCCCGACCCGGTGCGCACCGCGAACTCAACAGCCGCAAGGACGTTCTCACCGGCGGGATCGTCTTCGCCGCCCTGATCCTGTTCGTGTCGACGGGCAGCCGCGCCTTGAGTTCGGTCGTCAATTACCTGGCGGGGATCGGCGGTGGCGCCGACCGCGTGCTGGCCGTCGCCTTGGTGCTGAACATCGCCCTGATCCTGTTTGGCTGGCGTCGTCACCGCGACCTGACTCAGGAGGTTCACGAACGCCGCGCCGCCGAGGCCAGGGCGCAACTGCTCGCCAAGCGAGATCCGTTGACCGGCTTTTACAACCGCCGCGCGCTGGCCGAACAGGGTGAGCCGATGCTGGCGACCGCCGCCGCGCAAGGGCGGGCGGTGGCGATGCTGTTGCTCGACCTCGATCACTTCAAGAACGTCAACGATGTCCACGGCCACGCAATCGGCGACGCGCTGCTGCAGGCGGCGGCCTCCGAAGTGGTGCAGGCCATGCCCGCCGACGCGTTCATCGCGCGGCTGGGCGGGGATGAATTCGCCTGCGCCTTCGCGTTCGACCTGGCCGATACGGGCTATGTCGAAACCGTCGCTCGCGCGGTCGTGGCGCGCCTCGCCCAGCCTTTCGCACTTGCGACGACGCACGTAAACGTTTCGGTTTCCGTCGGCATCGCGCGCTCCAGCGGCGAATGTCCGGACATGGACTCGCTGATGCGCTGTGCGGACATCGCGATGTATGCCGCGAAACAACAAGGCCGCAATCGCCACGTCTGGTTCGACATTTCGATGGAGCGCGAGCTTCAGGCGCGCAACGATATCGAGGCCGGGATGCGGCTCGCCATTCCGCGCGGTGAAATCGTGCCTTATTTCGAACAACAGATCGATCTCGTCACCGGCCGGTTGCAAGGGTTCGAAGTCCTCGCGCGCTGGAAACACCCGACGCGCGGCGTGCTCGAGCCCGAATCATTCCTGCCCATCGCGCATGACAGCGGGCTGATCGGCGATCTGTCGCTGGCGGTCATGCGCATGGCGCTGCGCGAGGCGCGCGATTGGGACCCGTCGCTGACCGTCTCGGTCAACATCGCGCCCGTGCAATTGAAGGACCCGTGGTTCGCGCAAAAACTGGTCAAGCTACTCACCGAAACCGGCTTTCCGGCGCACCGGCTGGAGGTCGAGATCACTGAGACATCGTTGTTCGAAAATCTCGCCACCGCGCAATCGATCGCCGCCAGCCTCAAGAACCAGGGCATCCGCCTCGCGCTCGACGATTTCGGCACCGGTTATTCCAGCCTGGCGCACCTCCGCGCGCTACCCTTCGATCGCATCAAGATCGACAAGAGCTTCGTCGTGTCGATCCGAGACAATGCCGAATCGCGGGCCATCGTCAGCGCGATCACGCGGCTGGGCGACAGCCTCGGTCTGCCGATCACCGCCGAAGGGATCGAAAGCCGCGAAATCGAACAGGCATTGATCGACCTCGGCGTCCATCGCGGTCAGGGCTATTTTTACGGCCGCCCGATGCCGGTCGACACGACCCACTCGCTGCTGGCCGGGCGGAACCTTCTGCCCACGGCACGCGCACAGCGGGGGTATCAGGATTACGCACGGACGGGGTGATCCGGCTCTCCCCACCCTGGTGCTGCGCACCTGTCCCTCCCGCAAGCGGGAGGGACGNCTTGGATAGCGCTGAATCAGACGTCACTCCCTTTAGGGAGGGACAGCTCGCGCAGCGAGCAGGGTGGGNNGAGTCTCGCGCAGGGGTGGGCAATCGGCCCCCGTCCCCCTATCTCGCCGCCACATGCGCTTCGCCTTCACCAAGATGCACGGCCTCGGCAACGATTTCGTCGTGATCGACGCGCGCGAAACCCACGTGGCGATCGACGAATCGTCGGCACGCACCATCGCCGACCGCCACACCGGCATCGGCTGCGATCAACTGATCCTGCTCGAACCCAGCACCACCGCCGACGCAGTGATGCGCATCTGGAATCATGACGGCTCCGAAGTCGAAGCATGCGGCAACGCGACCCGCGCCGTCGCGCGGCTGATCGGCAAGCCAGCGACCGTCGAAACCGCTGGCGGCCTCCTGACACTCACGCCCAACGACAACGGCGCGACGGTCGACCTCGCTGCGCCACGCTTTGCATGGGACCAGATCCCGCTCGCCTACGCGATGGATGCGCAGAACCTGCCGCTCGCCTGGGACGACCTCGCCGATCCGTTCTGCGTCAATATCGGCAATCCGCATGCGGTGTTTTTCGTCGCGGATGTCGATGCGGTCGATCTCGCCCGCCTCGGCCCATTAATCGAGCACGATTCCGTTTTCCCTCAGCGCGTCAATGTTGGCGTCGCGCAAGTGACCGGCTCCGCATCGCTCAAGGTCCGCGTATGGGAACGCGGTGCTGGCCTGACGCGCGCTTGCGGGACGGGCGCCTGTGCCGCCGCGATTGCCGCGATCAAGCGCAAGCTGGTCACGTCGCCCGTCACCGTCACGCTCCCCGGCGGCGACCTGACCATCGCCTGGGACGGTGGCGCAATCGCCATGTCCGGCCCGGCGACCTTCGTGTTCTCGGGCACTGCCGACATCGCATGATCGACGTCATCAATCACGGTTGCCGCCTCAACATCGCCGAGGGTGAAGCGATCCGCACGCTCGCAGCGCCGCTGGGCAGCGCGACGATCATCAACAGCTGCGCCGTCACCAACGAAAGCGTCCGCCAGGCGCGACAGGCCGCCCGCGGCGCCTTTCGCACCGACCCGTCACGCCCGGTTATCGTCACCGGCTGTGCCGCGACCAGCGATGCCGCCGCCTTCGCCGCCATGCCCGAAGTCGCGCGCGTGGTCCCCGTCGCCGACAAGCTCGCGCCCGCCACATGGGGGGGCACAGGCCCACTAAACCGCAAACCCGTCGTCTCCGGCCTCGACCACGCCCGCGCCTTCGTCGAAGTCCAGACCGGCTGCGACCACAGCTGCACCTTCTGCATCATCACGCACGCCCGCGGCCCCAATCGCAGCTTCGCCCCAGCCGACATCGTCCGCGCCATCGCCGAACGCGTCGAGGCCGGCTGCCACGAAGCCGTCCTCACCGGCGTCGATACGACCAGCTACGAGGGCGGCCTCGGCCACCTCGTCCGCACGATCCTGCGCGAAGTGCCGACCCTCTCGCGCTTGCGCCTGTCATCGCTCGATCCGGCAGGCATCGACCCCATCCTGTTCGCACTGTTCGCGGAGGAAGACCGGCTGATGCCGCACCTCCATCTCTCGCTCCAATCGGGCGACGACCTCATCCTCAAGCGCATGAAACGCCGTCACTCGCGCGCTCAAGCCATCGCGCTCGTCGCCGCGCTCAAGGCCGAGCGCGACATTGCCGTCGGCGCCGACCTCATCGCCGGCTTCCCCACCGAAAGCGAAACCGCCCACGCCAACTCTCTCGCGATCCTCGACGAATGCAACGTCGTGCACCCGCACATCTTCCCCTTTTCGCCGCGCACCTCTACGCCCGCCGCGCGCATGCCCCAGCTTTCCCATGACATCGTCCGCAGCCGTGCCGCCGAACTGCGCCACGCCGCCGAAACGCGCCGCACTGTCTGGCTCGACGACAAAGTCGGCCAAACCGCGACGATGCTCATCGAACGCGACGGCCGATCGGGTCACCTCCCCGATTTCGCCAGCGCGCGCCTCACCATGCCCGTCGCACCCAACACCCTCCTCCCGGTCCGCCTCACCGGCCGCGACGGCACCCGCCTGATCGCCCAACCCGCATGAGCAGTTGGCGCGAACGCCTGTTCGGCGGGTTCAAGAAAACCTCCGAACGGATCACCGAAAATCTGGCGACCGCCGTGGTCGCGACATCCGCCACGCTCGATGCGCAGTCGCTGGACGAAGTCGAGGAAGCGCTGATCGCTTCCGACCTCGGCCCGGCCACCGCCGCGCGGATCCGCGAACGCCTCGCCAACACCAAATTCGAACGCGGCGTCGGTGAAGCCGAAGTCCGCCGCGTCATGGCCGACGAGATCGAACGCGTCCTCGCGCCGGTCGCCGAGCCGCTCGAAATCACCGCTTTCCCCCGCCCGCACATCATCCTCGTCGTCGGCGTCAACGGGTCGGGGAAGACCACGACCATCGCCAAGCTCGCGCACCTGCTCCAGGAACAGGATTACAGCATCATGCTCGCGGCCGGGGACACCTTCCGCGCCGCCGCCATCGGTCAGCTCAAGACCTGGGCCGACCGCATCGGAGTCCCCTTAATCTCCGGCAATCAGGGCGCCGACGCCGCCGGCCTGGTGTGGGACGCGGTCAAGGCCGCGACCGAAGCCGGCGTGGACGTGCTCATCGTCGATACCGCCGGTCGCCTGCAAAACCGCCGCGAGTTGATGGACGAACTGGCGAAAGTCCGCCGCGTCCTCGGTCGCATCAACCCCGAAGCGCCGCACGATGTCGTCCTCGTTCTCGACGCCTCGAACGGCCAGAACGCGCTTTCGCAAATCGAGATATTCCGCGAAGTCGCCGGCGTCACCGGCCTCGTCATGACCAAGCTCGACGGCTCAGCCCGCGGCGGCGTCCTCGTCGCGGCGGCGGAGAAATTCGGCCTGCCGATCCACGCTGTCGGCGTCGGTGAAACCATCGACGACCTCCGCCCGTTCGACCCGCGCGAACTCGCCGAAGCCATCTCAGGAGCGCGTTGAATGCCCGATACGAAACCGCGTCCCGCCTGGCTGCCCTTCGCCATCGATTACGCGCCGCTGATCCTGTTCTTCGTCGTCTACAAGACGGTCGGCGTGTTTGCCGGGACGATGGCGTTCATGCTTGCGATCGTCGCCGCGGTGCTCGCATCGAAAATTCTGCTCGGCCGCGTGTCGCCGATGCTGTGGCTGTCGGCGATCCTCGTCGTCGGCTTCGGCGCGCTGACGATCTGGTTTCACGACGAACGGTTTATCCAGATCAAGCCGACGATCATCTATGCCGGCCTCGGCGTGCTGCTGCTGGGCGGAGTCGCGCTGCGCAAGCCGCTGATCAAATACGTCCTAGAAGCCGGTCTCGACGGGTTGAGCGATCGCGGCTGGCTGCTGCTCAGCCGGAACTGGGGACTGTTCTTCATTACGATGGCGGTGCTCAACGAAATCATGCGCCACATGCTCAGCTTCGACACTTGGCTGACGCTCAAGGTCTGGGCGCTGATTCCACTGTCATTGGCGTTCGGCGCATCGCAAATTCCGATGATGACGCGCGAAGGGCTGGCGGTCGCGCCCGACAAGCCTTAGCGCCGTTGCAAATCAACAGGAGACGATCATGGTTCGCAACGCGCTCATCCTCCTCGCCGCGCTCGCCGTTCCGGCAGTCGCGCAAGCCCCGCAAATGCCAAAGACCGCGCCCGGCGCGCCCGACGCCAAACGCGTTCAGGCCGGGACGTACAAGGTCGATCCCAACCACACGCAGGTGCTGTTCGAAATCAACCATCTGGGCTTCAGCGAATATAGCGGCATGTTCGTCGAACCTTCCGGTACCCTGACGCTCGATCCTGCCCATCCCGCCGCGGCCAAGGTCGACATCGCCTTCCCCATCGCCAAGGTTCGCACCACCGTCGCCGGTCTCGATGCGCATCTCCAGACACCCGACTTCTTCGATGCCGCCAAATTCCCCGAAGGCCGCTTCGTCTCGACCAGGATCGTCGCCACGGGCACGACCGCGACGATTTCGGGCGATCTGACCATTCACGGCGTCACCAAACCGGTCACGCTCAACGCGCGCTTCATCGGCGCGGGCACGATGGCGATGGGCGGCCCGGCCAAGCTCAACATCGGTTTCCAGGCGACCACGACGATCAAGCGCAGCGACTGGGGCATGTCGATGGGAATTCCCCTGGTCGGGGACACCGTGAAGCTGACGATCAATGCCGCCTTCGCCAAGGAAGGTTGACGCAACAGGTACGCCGCATGTGCGTTCGGCGCGCATGACCTTTGTCGATCTTCTGCAATATTATGGCGCCGCGGCGGGCGTGATCGCCGCCGCCGTCGTCAGCCTCGATCTCGGCCGCCGTCCGACCGGCTGGGCCTTCGTCCTGTTCGTCACGTCCTCAATCGCGCTGATCGCCTGGGGTTTTCTCGGCCCGGATGCCAAAGGGATCGGCTGGCAGAACATGGTCCTGTTGGTGATCAATGCGATCGGCGTGTATCGCTACCTTGTCCGCAAGGCTCCGCCGCAATAGGTTTCGCTCCAAAACCAAGAATCGGGGATGATTGCCTGTGGCGCTACCACCAATTTTCGACACGCTGCGCCTGCCCGTCATCGGCTCACCGCTGTTTATCGTTTCGGGTCCGGAACTGGTCATCGCCCAATGCAAGGCGGGCATCGTCGGCAGCTTCCCCGCGCTCAATGCGCGCCCGCAAACCCTGCTCGACGAATGGCTGCACCGCATCACCGAAGAATTGTCGGCGTGGAACCGCGATAATCCGGACAAGCCCGCCGCGCCGTTCGCGGTCAACCAGATCGTCCATAAATCGAACGACCGGCTCGAAGCCGATTTGTCGACTTGCGCCAAATGGCAGGTGCCGATCGTCATCACCTCGCTCGGCGCACGCGAAGATCTCAACACGGCGGTGCACGCCTGGGGCGGCATCACGCTGCATGATGTGATCAACAACCGGTTTGCGCACAAGGCGCTGGAAAAGGGCGCCGACGGGCTGATCCCCGTCGCGTCGGGCGCGGGCGGCCATGCCGGCACGCAGTCGCCGTTCGCGCTGATGACTGAGATTCGCGAGTGGTTCGATGGGCCGGTCGCACTGTCGGGCGCCATCGGTCATGGTCGCTCGGTCCTCGCCGCCCAGGCTACCGGCGCCGACCTCGCCTATATCGGCAGCGCTTTTATCGCCACGACCGAGGCCAATGCCGATCAGGGTTACAAGGACGGCATCGTCGCGGGTCAGGCCGCCGACATCGTCTATTCGAACCTGTTCACCGGTGTGCACGGCAACTACCTACGCCAATCGATCGAGGCGGCGGGGCTCGACCCCGAAAACCTGCCCGAGGGCGACTACAAGACCATGGACTTCGGCGGCGGTAATTCGTCCAAGTCGAAGGCGTGGCGCGACATCTGGGGTTCGGGCCAGGGCATCGGCGCGGTCAAGGCGAGTCAGACGGTCGCCGAATTCGTCGCGCGCCTGACCGCCGAGTATCGCCAGGCCAAGGCCGATCTCGACGCGAAGTACCGCGACTGACCGGCCAACATAAAAGCCTGTCCTACACCCTGCTTCGCTTGATAGGTGTCCGCCGATGTCCTTGACTTCCCTTGTCCGTTCACCTGCCTCACGGACGGTTCGGAGGGGACTTTGTCGGATGACGGTGTGTCACCTTTGTCACCTTAAAGCGGTTTCAGCGTGACCGCCGCCGATCTGCTGGCCTGCGATCTCGCGAATCACGCGGACATCGTCGCCGCACATGCGGTCGAACAGCCGGACACTATCGCCATCGTCGATGCCGAACGCCGGGTCAGCTGGCGCGATTTCGACGCCTTGGTCGATGCCACAGCCGCCCGTCTCCAGTCCGAAGGCGTCGGCCCCGGCGATAATGTCGCCATCTGCGGCTACAATTCGGTCGCCTATGCGGCAGTGTTCATCGCCGCGCTTCGCATCGGCGCCGCCGCCGCCCCACTGACCAGCTCGGCGAGCCGCGAATCGCTCGGCCAGATGCTCCGCGACAGCGCGGCGTCGCATCTGTTCGCCGATACGTCGTTCGAAATCCCCCTCCCCGTCGGCATCACGCGCGTCGATCTCGCGACGCTAGATGGCTGGGGCGCCGGCAAACCCACACCCGTCACCGTCAGCCCGTCCGATCCATTCAACATCATCTATTCCTCGGGCACCACCGGCACGCCCAAGGGCATCGTCCAGAGCCACGCGATGCGCTGGGCGTATCTTCGGCGGATCATGCCACTTGGCTATGCGGCGGACAGCGTCACGATCAACGCCACCCCGCTTTACTCGAACACGACTTTGGTCAGCTTCCTGCCACAACTCGCCGCCGGTGGCCGCTGCGTCCTGATGCGCAAATTCGACGCACGCGGTTTCCTCGAACTCGCGCAAGCCGAACGCGCGACGCACACCATGCTCGTGCCAGTGCAGTACCGCCGGATCATGGCGCTGCCCGATTTCGACAGTTTCGACCTGTCGTCGTTCCGGCTCAAGAGCAGCACCAGCTCTCCTTTCGATCCCGCGCTGAAAGGCGATGTGCTCAAACGCTGGCCCGGCGGCCTCGTCGACAGCTACGGGATGACCGAGGGCGGCGCATCGACCATCCTCATCGCGCATCTACACCCCGAAAAGCTGCATACGGTTGGAAAGGTCGCCGAAGGATCCGAAATCCGCCTGATCGACGAAGACGGCGTCGAAGTGCCGCCCGGCGAAACAGGCGAAATCGTCGAACGCGGGCCGATGATGATGACCGGCTATCGCAACCGCGCCGAAGCGACGGCGGAGGCCATGTGGACCAGCCCCGAGGGCAACCGTTACATGCGTCAGGGTGACGTCGGTCGCTTCGACGCGGACGGCTTTCTGATCCTGATGGACCGCCGCAAGGACGTCATCATCTCGGGCGGCTTCAACATCTATCCCAGCGACCTCGAGGCGGAATTGCTCGCCGAACGCGGCGTCATCGAGGCCGCCGTCGTCGCCGCGCCCAGCGCCGATTGGGGCGAAACCCCCGCCGCCTTCGTCGTGCTGGCCGACGGTACGGACCCGCAAGCCGTGCTGGCCGCCGCCAATGCGCGCCTGGGTCGAACCCAGCGCATCACCTCGATCCACACAGCCGACCGCTTGCCGCGCAGTGACATCGGCAAGGTTCTCAAGCGCGAATTGCGCGACCGTCTCACCGCCTGAAATGTTCGCTCCCCGGCTCGCGGATGGTGGATAAGTTTTTAACCTGACCTCGCGCACAAGACATTATTGGGCAGCGCAGGTCTTACATGATTCTCAACGCGTTTCGTAAGGTCGATGAGGATCAGGCGCGGGCACAGGCACGCGTCGATGCGATTGTATCCGCCGCGCGCGCCAAATCGGCCGCAGCCGAAGCCCCCAAACGCAACGTCTATCGCGCGCCCGAACAGCTGCCCTTGGTCCCGAGCTTGGACCCGCTCGATCAGCGCATCCAGGAAGAACTCGCGCACACCCGCCGCATGGTTGAAGCCTTGGGTGATGAATTGTCCAACGATCCGATCCTGTTGATGCGGTATCAGACGTCGTTGCAGAGCATCGACTTGATGGCTCAAATTCTCGGTCACCTCGCCTGTGTGATCGGTTCGGAAGACCGCGATGAAGCGATCGACCGCATCGGCATGGCCAGTCTGAAAGCCCGGCTGAAACGGAGCTGACGACTATTCGTTAGCCTACTGGTCGCTCGGCTAACAAACTCCGCACCAGCGGTTGCATGCGTTCGTCGAATCTTGCCAGGACGACGTGGTCGTCTGCCGTTTCGAACAGTGTCACCAACTGCGCACCGTTCCAGCGGTGCAGCGCGTACGCCGGCGGGTCGGCGACGATCATTGGGCGCTGGTCGGGCTGGTCGGCATCGATCGGTGCAAGTTCGAGCGCCACTTGTGGCGCCGTCGAAGCACAGATCGCGACCGTGATTCCTTCCCATTGGGCGGTAACCGACCGATGGAGGTGCCCGCAGATGATCCCGCGCACCTGGTCGTGCCCGGCGATGGTGGCAGCGAATGTTTCGACCCAATCCTCGCGCGGATCGGTGTTCATCCACTCGATGCCGGCCTCGACCGGCGGGTGGTGCATGACGATAATCGTCGGCGTATCGGGCGCTTCGGCCAACCGGGCGGTCAGCCAGGCGGCCCGCGCGGTGCAGAATCCGCCGCCGTGGCGCCCGTCCTCCAGCGTATCGATCACCACCAGCCGGAGCCCCGCGACGTCATGCACATAGTGCACGAAGTCGCCGTCACCGAGTTCGGGAAACACGCTCGCGAAATTGGTGCGATCGTCGTGATTGCCCATGCAATACAGCACCGGGAATGGCAGTCCGCCGAATGCTTCGCGCACCACGGCGTAGCTTTCGGCATCGCCACGATCGACCAGATCGCCCGTTGCCAGCAACAAGTCGGGCAGCGGCGTCATCCGCGTCAGCGCGCCCAGCGTCGCATCGAGCCGCTGGCGGTTGAATTCGTCGGCATTGCCGGGGTCGAACCCCAGATGAATGTCGGTGACCTGTGCGATCACCAAAGGGGCGGTCATCGCTGCAACGCCGCGCCGGCGCGCCTCATGGCCGGTCGGTCACGCCGCCCCGCGATCGGTCGCCACGGCTGTGCTGGGCCCGCGTGATAGCTGTGGCACAGCGCACAGGTGCTCGGCACCGCCGCGTGACTGTTTTCGCCGCCATGGCAATCGCGACAGCCTTTGCCGTTCACACCCTTGTCGAGCGCGGGGATGAGCAAGGCATTCGCATCGTTGCTGGCCTTGGCGCCGGCGTGACAGGTGACACACGTCTCCGTCGCGTGCGCCTTATGGTCGAACCAGCCGTTCTTCAGGTATCGCGAGGGTTGAAACACCGGGCGGATATGCCAGCCATTCGTTGACGAACTACCTGTACGGTCGATGACATGGCAGTCGAAACACGCGCCGCCTTTGACAAACGGTGCATCGACGCCGCGGCCATAGCTCGGTCCATAGCCGCCTGCGCTGCCCGCAAAGCCGGGGACGCGGCGTCCGGCGATCGTTCCGGCGATCGGCGCGCCGGATCCGCCCCACGCACGCAGATCGGCCACGACCAAGGCAGGATCGCCATGCCTCAAGGTGCGAACGGTTCCGCCGATGCGTTCGAACGCCAGGCTGTGACACCCCTGGCAATCGAGCTCCATTTCGACCTTGCCGAAACTGACGCCATCATCCGATTTATGGTGACAGCTGGCGCACTCCAGCGCCTTGCCGTCGGTGGAAATCGCCATGCGCGCGACGCCATTGGTCGTGCTCATATGCAGCGCGTGCGGGAACTTCAGCCCGTTATCTTCCCGCTTCGCACTTGCGTCCGTCAGCCGTGCCAGCATTACGCGATCCCCCTGCCACCCCATAGATACGGTGGGGCGCAGATTTGGATGATCCGTCGCGAAATCTCCGGCATTGGCCAGCTTGGTATCGGGGAGCCGGTCTTTCATCGTCGCATGGCAATCGGTGCAGAAATTCTGCGCGGTCGCCGCCATGGGACCTGCGCCCTGATGCTCTTGATGGCAATCGACGCAGCGTTGCCCGGTCGGATAGCCGAAACTGTGCTTCACGCCGTTCTGGAAGCGCGCAAATCCGCCCGGCGGGGCCATTGCCGCGACCTGCCGCTTCGGATCGGCATGATCGTGAACGCTGGTGTGACAGGCGATGCACTTCGCATCCTGAACGGGCTCGAACGGCTTGGCGTGACAGGACTGGCAATCCTTCTCCAGTCCGTGATGCGCGGTGCTCAGCGGCCCGGCATTCCATTGCTTGTCGGCATAGACCGCTTCGGGCCGCGCCTTGGCGCCTTCCCATTTGGCGAAAGTCACGATCGGCCAGGCCAGACACGCCGCCAGAATCAGGAGCACGAACCCCCAAGCGCTGATCCGTTTGCCCGGCAATTTGCCACGCAGCGAAAACGCCGTGCCATCCTCGTCCGCGCGCGCTTCGGCAACCGATCCGACCTTGGCCACCGTCACGACCGGTGTTCCGTCTTCCTCGGACAGCGTCAGGACGTGGCTGCCGAAACGCAATTCGCTGCCATGCGCCGGATTGAGCACCGCGTGTGTCGTCGCGCGGCCATCGACCCCGAACCCCAGCCCACTGCTGCTCTCCGCCACCACGCTCGCGCCCTGCCGGATCAGCGTGGCGTGAAACGGATCGACCGCGAGGTCGGGTAGATGCACGCGGTTCGACGCGTCGCGCCCGATCGTCAGGCGGCTGTCGTCGATCGGTGCGGACCGGACGATATCACGGCCGTCGGCGGTGCGCGCGATGGTGCGAAGGATGAAGCTCACTTGCTCACCAGAAGAAGAACACCGCGACGACATGCGCCGCAACCGCCGCGATGGTCGCAAAGGTCAGCGGCACGTGCACGTAAAGCCAGATTTCGAGCAACGCCTTCAATCGCATGTGACGCCGCATTCGCGCCAGCAGCGCCTGCTTCTTTTCGAGCAAGGCATCGACGCGTTCCAGCGGATCGTCGCCCATATCGGCGCGGCTGCCGGTCAGCCGGCGGATCGCCGCCTGCGCCGCTTCGGTACGACAGCGCGGATATTGGCCCGACAGGCGGTTGACGAAGCTGCCGGCGAAAGGATCCTCGTCGATGCTCGCCAGCACCCATGCGGCGGTTTCGTGATCGAGCGGTTGCGCCGCGGCGTCGAGCTGACGGTCGATGGCGCGCAACGCCTCCAGCATCTGCGCCTCGGTTGTCTCGCCACGATTGGCCGACATGCGCGATGGGATCGTCTGATACATCGTGACCCCGAACAGGCCCGACAGGATCACCACCATCATCAACGCATAAGCCAGCGTGTGCAGGTTCCAGCCGAAATCGAACGCCGTATGCAGCGTCACGACGACGATCAGGCTCAGCCCCAGCCAGACATGCGCCGATGTCCAACCTTTCAGTGACCAACGTCCGCGCGTCATCGCACGCTTGCGGACGCCAAGTGCCGTCAGCCACAGAATCAGGCCCGCCGACGCGGTGCCGCTGATATAGCCAAACGCGGTCCCACCCGATGAATGCGGCGCGGGATCGGCGATATAGAGCATCAGCGCGATCAGGCAGATCGTCCCCGCGACCTTTGCCCATAACGCCTTGGTCAGATAGCCCTGATGCCCCTCGCCCGCGCGAACGCGAACGCGGCCAGTCTGGGTCGCGCGCGTCGGCATCAGGCGCCGCTCCTTTCGAGCCGCGCGACGCTCAAAAACTCCTCGGGCGCAACGCGGATCGCAGCCCCCGTAGGACAGGCGCGGACGCAGGCGGGGCCGCCTTCAATCCCCGAACACATGTCGCACTTGATCGCCTTTTTGGCGGTCTCGCCCGACGCGTGTGCGTATGTCCATTTTTTGGACGGCTCGCCGGGGCCTGGGCCCGCACCGAACAACAGCCAGCTGAGCAATGACGGCTTCTTGGGCGGCACCGCGTCCATGCGGATCACGCCATAGGGGCAGTTTCGCTGGCAATTGCCGCAGCCGATGCAGCTGTCGTCGATGAACACCTCACCGTCCGGCCCGCGGTGGATCGCGTTGGGCGGGCAATCGGCCATGCAATGGGGATGTTCGCAATGACGGCAGCTCGTCGGGACATGCAGATGCGCGAAGGTCTTGCCCGCCTCGCGGTCGAGCCGGCTTAGGCCTTCATGGCTGTCGGCACAGGCCTTTTCGCAATTGTCGCAGCCGACGCACAGATTCTCGTCGATCAACAGCACGTCGGTCGCTTCGCCAACACCTTGCTCAACGAGGAAGGTGGCGACGTTCGAATACATGTCGACGACACTGGAAAAGCCGTCCTTCTTGGCCTCGATGAAGGTGTTGACGTCTTGTCGCGCCGCCATGTCGCGCCGGGCGCGATCGAGCAGCGCGGGCTTGCGCTGCATCAAGGAACGAAACGCCGAACCCTGCAGCTTGATCACTTCGGATTTGATCGCCGCGCGCACCGTGGCGGTGCGTTTGCCGCCCGCGATCAGCGCCATTTCACCGACGTAAGACCCGGCGGGCAGATAGGATAGGAACACCGGCTTTCCGCCGATTTTCTTTTCGACGATCATCGACCCCGTACGGATCACGAAAATGTCGTCGCCCGTATCGCCTTCGACGATCACCGGCTCGCCGGCCTTGATCGACAAAACTTCGGCGGAGGCGACAACCTCCGCGACGTCGCTTTTGGTCAGTCCGCTGCCGAACATCTGCAGCAATTGCCGTTCGATCGAGATTCGCGCGATCTCGCTCTTTGCCGCCGGCACCTGGCTCTGCAGTTTTAGCGCCGCGAGCCGCGAAATTTCGACCGCGATGCAATCCTCGCCCGCACGAATCGTCGCGCCGCGCCGCCGTCCCGAGATCAGCCCGACCTCGCCGAAGATCGACCCTTGTTCGATCGGCACGGTGATCGACGGATCGGTCTGGCTGACCTCGACCAGCACACTGCCTTCGGCAATGGCGAACAGCGACGATCCCGGCGCGTTGCGTTCGAAGATCACGTCGCCGGCGCGGTAAAAGCGCGCCACGCTATCCAGCATGAACTCACGCATCTGCAGGCTGGTCATGCCTTCGAGAATCGAAATGCGCGTGCGCAGGAATTCAAGCCACTCGTCGACCGAGCGCCGCCCCGGCAAATCCTTGAACTTGGCTTCGAGGATCGGTTCGTCGGCGGGTTTCAAATCCGTGTTGCCGTGGATGAACTCGACCACATCATGGCCCTGGTTCATGCAGTGCTTGATCAGCGGATAGCCGGCCAGCGCACCGATGACGTATATTCCGGGTGTGGAACTCTCGAATGTCGGCGACAGCACGGGAAACGCCAGCCGATCTTCGCTGGCGAAGGCCACGCCCGCCGCCTCGACGAACTTGCGTGGCGGTGCCGATCCCATCCTCGCGATGACGCGGTCGCATTTCAGGCGTACCTCGCCGTCACGTGTGTCGAGCACGATCTCGCCGCGCTCGATCGCGCTTGCGGTCGTCTCGTTGTGGATCGTCAACCGTCCCGTGTCGTGCGCCGATTGCAGCGCCTTGACGTTGGCGCTCTTGGCCGTCGGGAAATCCGCGCCGCGATTGAGCAGGTGAACGACATTGCCCTGTGCTGCGTCCGCCGCGAGGCCGAGCGCATTCTCGATCCCCGCATCGCCACCCCCGACGACAAAGATGTGCTCGTCATTATATTCGGCAGGGTCGTCGAGCTGATACTGCACCTGCGCGCCTTCGCCGACCGTACTGCGCACCAGATTGGGATTGCCCTGTGTGCCGATCGCCAGCACGACCGTCTCGGCGTCGATCGTCGCACCGTCCTTCAGCGTCAGGGTGAACGCGCCCTGTTCGCCCGTGATCGACGCAACCTCGGCCTTGTACCGCACCGTTACCCGCGCGCCCTCGGTCTGGTCGTTCCAGGTGCCGAGAATCACCTCGCGCTTGCCCGCCCCGAAGTCGAGATCCGACCGCAACACCAGCTGCGCCGGCGTCGCCATGACGTGCTTGCCCTTCTGATATTTATAGATCGTGTCGGACAAATGATCGGTCTTTTCGATCAGGACATGACTCAGCCCGAGCTGCGCCGCACGCGCCGCCGCACTCAGTCCCGCCGGTCCCGATCCGACTATCGCGATGCGAACTCTGTCGCTCACCCCATTCCCCCTGCCCCATCGCACTCTAGCATCGTGGCTCCGTCGCGCTAGGGGGTGCGGCATGGACAATAAAAGACTCAGTCGTCTCGCGCTGATTTTATCCGGTGTACTTGCGGTTGTTGCGGTTGCCGTCAGCGCCTGGCGGTCGAAAACGACCGATGCGCCGCCCGCCGCAGTTGCCGCCAACGCGCCCTCGGCTGACGCGGCGCAGCTTATCACCGGGCTCGAATCGCGCTTGCGTGCGAATCCCGACGATGTCGCCGGATGGCGCAACCTCGGCATAGCGTTTTTTCAGACCGAACGCTTTGCCGAGGCCGCTTCCGCCTATCAAAAGGCCGCAGCGCTGACGCCAGCCGATGCGACGATCTGGTCGGCACTTGGTGAGGCATTGGTGCTTGCGGGACCCGGCACGATCCCAGCCGATGCCCAGACGGCTTTCAAACGCGCGTTGACGATCGACCCGAAGGATCCGCGCGCGCGCTATTTCCTCGCGGTGGCGGACGATCTTGCCGGGCGCCATACACAGGCAGTCGACGGCTGGTTCGCGATCCTTGCCGACTCTTCGGCCGCCGACCCGTGGTACGACAGCGTGCGTCAGGCGATCGAACGCGTCGCCGCACAGAACAAGATCGATGTGGCCTCGCGCCTTGCGACGCTGAAGGCCGCCGCGCCCGCGTCCGCCGCCGCCGCTGGCATTCCCGGCCCGACGCCCGACCAGATGCGCGCCGCGTCGGGCCTTGCTCCCGGGCAGCAACAATCGATGGTTGATGGCATGGTCCAAAGCCTTGCCACCAAGCTCGCTGCAAATCCAAAAAATCCCGATGGCTGGATCATGCTGATGCGCAGCTATGCGACGCTCGGCCGCCAATCGGAGGCGCGCGCGACGCTGATCAAGGCCAAGGCGGCCAATCCTCAGGCGGCTGCGGACCTCGACGCCGCGGCGCGCACGCTTGGCATTTCAGCCTCCTGAGTGCATTGCGGCGCGACGATGACCGACAAATGGACTCCCGACAGCTGGACCCGCGCCGACGCGCGCCAGTTGCCCACTTACCCTGACGCTGCGGCACTCGATGCCGCGACGGATACGCTGTCGCGCTTCCCGCCGCTGGTTTTCGCCGGCGAAGCGCGCGCGCTGACCGCCGATCTGGCCAAAGTCGCCGAAGGAAAAGCGTTCCTGCTGCAAGGTGGCGATTGCGCCGAAAGCTTTGCCGAATTCCACCCGAACAACATTCGCGACACGTTCCGGGTCATCCTTCAGATGGCGGTGGTCCTGACCTTTGCGTCAAAGCTGCCGGTGGTGAAGGTCGGGCGCATGGCCGGCCAGTTCGCCAAGCCGCGCTCGACCGACATGGAGACACAGGACGGCGTCGAACTGCCCAGCTATCGCGGCGACATCGTCAACGACATCGCCTTCACCCCCGAAGGCCGCGTTCCCGATCCGCAACGCATGGTGCAGGCGTACAACCAGTCTGCGGCGACGCTGAACCTGCTTCGCGCATTTTCGAACGGAGGTTATGCCAACCTCCATCAGGTCCATGCCTGGACACACGATTTCATGGGCCGCAGCCCGTGGACGCGCGAATATAAGGATGTGGCCGACCGGATCGGCGAGGCGCTGGAATTCATGGCCGCGTGCGGCATCAACATGGACACCGTGCCGCAACTCAAAGCGACGCAATTCTACACGAGTCACGAAGCCCTGCTGTTGCGTTACGAGGAGGCGCTGACCCGCCAGGACTCGTTGACCGGCGGATGGTACGATACCTCGGCGCACATGGTGTGGATCGGCGATCGGACACGGTTCGAAGGCTCCGCGCATATCGAGTTTCTGCGTGGCATCGGCAATCCGATCGGTCTCAAATGCGGCCCCAGTCTGCAACCCGACGAATTGATCCGCATTCTCGACACGCTGAATCCAGGGCGTACTCCCGGCCGTATGACTCTGATCACCCGGTTTGGGCATGACAAGATCGAAAGCGGCTTGCCGCCCCTGATCCGTGCGGTTCAACGCAGCGGGCATCCGGTGGTGTGGAGTTGCGACCCGATGCACGGTAATGTCGTGAAGGCGGGCAACGGCTATAAGACGCGCCCGTTCGAGCGCATTCTGGGCGAGGTCCGCGGTTTCTTTGCCGTTCATCGCACCGAGGGGAGCTTCGGCGGCGGGATCCATATCGAAATGACCGGCCAGAACGTCACCGAATGCACGGGCGGCGCGGTCGATGTCAGCGAACTGGACTTGGCCGACCGCTATCACACGCATTGCGACCCGCGCCTCAATGCGGCCCAGAGCCTCGAGCTGGCATTCCTGCTGGCCGAATTGCTGCGCGCCGAACTGGCGGGCGTCGCCGGACGGCAAGCCGCCTGAGTGGTGCTCCGGGAGAGACTCGAACTCCCGACCTGCGGTTTAGGAAACCGTTGCTCTGTCCAGCTGAGCTACCGAAGCGCCGCCGCGCTGCTATGCGCGAGGCGACTTAGGGTCAATTGACCTCGCTGGGTTTTACCACCGGGCATAATAACGGCATCACCGCCACGCCGTCTTCGCGCAGCGCCTTCGCTTCAGCGGGGGTCGCCTCACCGTGGATCGTGGCCTGCGGGATGGCGCCGTCAGCCATGTCGCGCGCTTTTCCAGCGAATTCCTTGCCCACCCAAGTCGAATCCTTGAGGCTCGCCGCCTGCATCGCAGCGATCGTCGCCAGCATTTGTTTGGGCGATGGCGCATCGTTGCTACGTTTGCCGGCGATCCGCGGCACCGACAGCGCGCGTTCAACGTCGGTATCGCCACAAGTCGGGCAAGCAACCAACGCGCGGGCGCGCTGATCCTCAAAGGCGTCCGAACTTGCAAACCAGCCTTCGAAGCGGTGTCCGCCGGTGCAGGCGACGTCGATCACGATCACGCGATCGACTCGATCGGCCGACGGTGCTTGATCACCGGCACGCGCGAGCGCGCTTCGTCCACGGCCGTTAGTTCGATGTCGCAAAACGCCACACCGGGCGCGTCGCCCATGTCTAGCAACACCTTGCCCCAAGGATCGATGACCAGCGAATGGCCAAACGTCCGTCGGCCGTCCTGATGTTCGCCGGTCTGCGCGGCGGCGACGACGAAAGCCGCATTCTCGATGGCGCGGGCGCGCTGCAAAACATGCCAATGCGCTTCGCCGGTCGGCACTGTGAAGGCGGCGGGCGCAGCGATGACCGTCGCGCCGGCATTGCTCAGCGCCGCGTGCAAAGCAGGAAAACGCAAATCATAACAGATGGTCAAGCCGAGCGTGCCTAAGGGCGTCTCGACGGTCACGGCGCCTGAGCCCGGCGCATAGGCCGCCGACTCACGCCAGCTGTCCCCCGCACCGACATCGACATCGAACATGTGCATCTTGTCGTATCGTGCAACGATCTCGCCAGCGGCGTCGATCACAAAACTGCGGTTGGCAAGCCGTCCATCGGCACTCCCGCGCACCGCGAGACTGCCGAGCGCGACCCAGATGCCATGCGCTTTCGCCGCGGCGCAGGCGCGGGCCAAAGCTGGGTCTTCTCGCTCATCGCGCAAATGACCGTCGGCACGCTTGCGGTCGCGATCGAGCAAGCCGCTCATTTCGGGCGTGAACAGCATGGTCGCGCCGCCCGCTGCCGCTTCGGCAATCGCCGCTTCGATCGTCGCGGCATTGGCGTCGGGGTCGATCCCCGAGTTCATCTGCAACAGTGCAACGCGCATCGCTCAGCCCGCGATCAACGCGTCGAGTTCACCAGATCGGTCGAGCGCGGCCAAGTCGTCCGATCCGCCGATATGGCGGCCGTCGATAAAAATTTGCGGCACGGTGCTACGACCATTCGCGCGCTGGAGCATCTCCGCGCGGCGGGGTCCGCCCATCGTGATATCCACATCCTCGAACGTCGCGCCCTTGCTCCGCAGCAACGCTTCGGCGCGGGTGCAGTAGGGGCAGAAGGCTTTGGTATACATCTCGATCTTGGGCATGGCTTACAGGTGTGGTGCAGCCCGACGCTTGTCAATCGTCACGCAGGACACGCGCCCAGCACAACACGCTGACCTGCGCCGCGCCCGCCCGCCGTGCCACCCGCGCACACGCTTCGACCGTTGCGCCGCTGGTATAGACATCGTCGACCAGCACGACATGCCGTCCATCGAAGCGCTGCGAGGCGCGAAACACGCCGCGCATCGCCCGCGTTCGTGCCGCGGCGCCAATGCCCTTCATCGGCGGTGTGGCGCGGATGCGCCGCAGAGCATCGTCGGCCACCGCCACCCCGCGCGCCCGAGCGACATGGCGCGCTATCTCCAGCGCCTGATTGTAGCCGCGCGACCATAATCGCCAATGATGCAGCGGCACCGGAACCAGCAAGGCGTCGGACTCCAACGGCACATCGCGTGCCATCGACGCGGCAATGATCCGCGCAACGCCCGGTCGCCGCCCGTATTTCAGCCGCAGCACGACCTTCCGTGCGACCTCACCATAAGCGACCGCGGCGTAAACCCGGCCATGACGTGGCGGCGCGGCAAGGCAGCGCGCGCATACTTCCTCACCGCCGGGCAGCGGCAGATTGCACGCCGCACAGCCCAGGTTGTCGAGGAAATCCAGTTTCTCCCAGCAATCGCCGCAAAAACGTGTATCGTCTTCGACGATTGCGCCGCAGCCCGGGCAACGCGGCGGCAGCACCAGCGCCAACGCCCAATCGCCAAAGCTGCGCACCGACCCCATGCGCGCCATTGTGAGCGGCGCGGTTCCGCCGCACAAGCGCGCGCAATGGCTGTTCCCGAACTCTTCGACCGCGCCGCCCGCCGCGCCCGCCGCGATCGAGCTGGGCTGGCCGGCGGGGTTTTGGATCAGTTGATCGCCGAGGAAATGTTCGACCGACTTGATTGCGTCGCGCGCACCTTTGCACAACCGCTGTTGATCGGTGCGTCCGCACCGATGCTCGCCGGGCTGGCCGCGCGCGGGCTGTCCCCGACCGTCATCGATGCAGCGCCACGCCGTGCCGCTGCCGCGAACGGATCGGCGGGCGAAGAAGACGCCCTGCCCTTCGCACCAGAGAGCTTCGATCTGGTGCTCGCTGCAAGTACGCTCGACACCGTCGCCGACCTTCCCGGCGCGCTCATCCTCGCGCGACGCGCCCTCCAACCCGACGGATTGTTCCTCGGTTGCATGGTCGGCAGTCCGTCGCTCCCCGCGTTGCGTCAGGCGCTCGCCACCGCCGAACCCGGAGCCCGCCGGCTGCACCCGCAGGTCGATGCGCGCGCCGGGGGCGATCTCCTGGCCCGTGCGGGATTTGCCTTGCCCGTCGCCGATACGACGATGCTGACGCTGTCATACCGCACGTTCGACGCACTGATCGCCGATTTGCGCGCCTCGGCCGCCACCAACGTACTTGCCGACCGCCACAAACTGTCGCGGTCAACGGTCGCGCAGGCGCAGAAAGCGTTTGCGGACTTGGGCGACGGCGAGCGAACGGTCGAGACAATTACCCTTCTGATGCTCACAGGCTGGGCTCCCGACGCATCGCAGCCCAAGCCGGCAAAGCGCGGCAGCGCGACCGCATCATTAGCGTCAACACTGCGTAACCGTGCGCCGTGACGATATTTTAAGCCTGCTTTCGTAATCCCCGGCACGCGCCGCACTTTTCGCGGCGTGTTGTGGATCGGGCCATGCTTCATCGATTGCGCGCCATTGCCCGGGACAACCGCGCCGCGACGGCGATTGAATATGGCCTGATCGTCAGCTTGATCGTGGTTGCGATCATCGGCGCGTTACAGGGTTTTGCCGGCAAGACGATCTCGATGTGGACCAATGTTTCGACCGCCGTTTCAGGCGCAAGTTAAGTATCTGTTATCCAAACAGCTTTAAAGTTTCTGCAACTGTCCCCCGTTATTCAAAGATTCGCTGACCACGGCAGGGTTTGGCGGGTTCGGACCAAGAGGAGTATTTCACATGTCGTTCATTCGTAAGTTCGCCAAGAATAACAAGGGCGCCACGGCCATCGAATATGGCCTCATCGCTGCCTTGATCGCGGTTGCCGCGATCACCGCGATGTCGGGCGTCGGCAACAAGCTGAACTCGACCTTCACGAACGTTTCGAACAAGCTCTAAGCTTCGTTCGTTTCCTTCGGGAGGCTGATGGGGGCGGCGGAGCGATCCGCCGCCCCTTTCTTTTGAGACAAGGATTTCAGATGCATCATTTCATGCAGATATGGCGCGAAACACGCGCCGCCACCGCGATCGAATATGGCTTGATTGCCGCCTTGATTGCCGTTGCCGCGATCACCGCGATGGGCGGCGTCGGCAACAAGCTCAAGACGACGTTCACGAACGTGTCCAACAAGCTCTAGATCGTTCGCGGCGGCGTTACAGCGTTCCCATATCGAGGAAGCGTTGGCGCCGCCGCCGTTGAAGCTCGCTGGGGCTCAGCGGGGAAAGTTCGCTCAGCGCGTCGCCGATCGCGGTCTTGAGCCCGCCAATCGCCGCCGCCGGGTCGCGATGCGCACCGCCGACCGGTTCGCGCACGATGGTATCGATCACGCCCAGCCGGTGCAGGTCCTGCGCCGTAACCTTCATTGCCTGCGCCATCTCCGCTGCCTTCTCCGGCGTCCGCCACAGGATCGACGCGCCCGCTTCGGGTGAAATGACAGAATAGACGGCATGTTCGAACATGAGCACCCGATCGGCCGCCGCCAGCGCGATGGCGCCACCCGAGCCGCCTTCGCCGACGACCGCCGCGACCATCGGCACACCGAGCCTCAGGCATTGTTCGGTCGAACGGGCAATTGCCTCTGCCTGACCGCGCTCCTCAGCCTCAATCCCGGGGAAGGCGCCCGACGTATCGACCAACGTCAGGACCGGGAGCCCGAACCGGTCGGCCAAACGCATCAGGCGCATCGCCTTGCGGTACCCCTCAGGCTTGCCCATCCCGAAATTGTGGCGGATGCGCGACGCCGTATCGTCGCCCTTTTCATGGCCGATGACCATGACGCGGCGTCCGTCGAACCGGCCCAATCCGCCGAGAATCGCCTGATCGTCGGAAAAGGCGCGGTCCCCGGACAAAGGTACGAATTCATCGACCAGGCCGGCGACATAATCCCGGAAATGCGGCCGTTTCGGATGCCGCGCGACCTGAGTCTTCTGCCACGGGGTGAGATTAGCATAGGTTTCGGCCAGCAATTTGTCGGCGCGCGCGTCGATCTTGCCTATTTCCGCCGAAACATCGCCCGACACATCCGCCGCCGACAATTCGGCAACCCGCGCCTTGAGCTCCGCGACCGGACGCTCGAAATCCATATAATCCATCGCTGCGCGCTAGGTCCGCCCCGCCAGCGCGTCAACGAGCGGATGGCGTTCGTTGACCAGCTCGACCAGCTTGCTCGCTTCGACATGCGTGTAGATTTCGGTGGTCGCGATATCCGCATGGCCGAGCAGCGTCTGCACCACGCGCAGGTCCGCGCCGCCCTCCAGCAAATGGGTGGCGAAGGCGTGGCGCAGGACATGCGGGCTGATCCGGTCGGGAGGGATGGCCGCCTCCCCCGCCACATCGCGGACCAATTGGTGGAGGCGAACGCGGCTGAGGAACGATTTGCCCGAGGGGAACAGCCAGCGGCTACCCGTCGGGCGGACCTTAAGCCATGTCGCCACCGCCGCATCCGCGGCCGCGCTGACCGGGGCTAGCCGCTCGCGACCGCCCTTCCCTTTCACGATCAGGAACGGCCTGCTCGGCTGTATCGCCGACACCGGCAGCGACACCAATTCGGTCGCGCGCAGCCCCGATCCGTAGAGCAGTTCGATCAACGCGGCGAGGCGCAGATCGTTCGCGGTGCCCGAGTTCTCAACCCGCCGCCGCACCACCGCGAACAACGCATCGACATCGGCATGGCTCAGGGTTTTGGGCAGCCCGCGCGATTTTCCCGGGCGCGGTAAGGCGTGGCTGGGATCGTCGGAGCGCGTGCCCTCATCTTCCAGAAACGCGAAGAAGCCGCGCACCGCCGCCGCCTTGCGCGCCACGCTGGCCTTGGAAAGCGCGCGCCATTCGGCGCTCAGCCGCGTTACTGCGACAGCATCGGCCTGCGCCAGGCGACCGTCGAGCAGTTCGGAGGCTTGCGCCAAGTCCGACACGTAAGCCGCGAGCGTGTTCTTTGCCGATCCGCGTTCTGCCGCCATCATCGCCAGAAATGCGGCGATGGCTTCGGCATCGGTCATGCCGTGCGCGTAAGCGCTTCCGCCGCGATCATCCGCGCCTCGGGCTCCAGCCCCACCGCGCGTAACGCCGCGACGATACGGTAGAGCCGCGCCGCGGGGACCCCGGCCCAGCGCGGCGTCTGCATGCCGACTGCAGCAAGCAAGGCGACCGTGCCGGGTTCGTGCGCCACGACGGCGCGGTCGAGTGCCTGTGTCCAGGCATCCTGTGCGGTCAGCGTTTGCGGGGTCGGCAAACGCCCCAACGCGCTCAACCCCGCGCTCAAGAACGCAGCATTACCGAAACCGTCGACCTTGCCGGTGTCGATGTCGAACGGCGGGCGCGGTGCGCCGACTGCCAGCAGTGCCCAGCCGAGGCTGCCCGCCTGGACCCGTTCACCCCAGCGCGCGGCCTGAATGTCCAGCCCCGCAGACAGCATCGACGCGATGGCATCGTCGAGCGCGGCACCGGTTATCGCATCCCCGGGCGGCAAGGCACCGGCCGCACGCGCGGTCAGGATCAGCCGCGCATAACGGCCACTCCACCCGCCGCCGCCGTCCCATAACGACTGCATTGCGCTGACCCGGCCGGGCATGTCCGGCGCGGCGTATGCTTGTCGCAACGCCTGGCTGGGGGTCCCGGTGCGTTCGTCGCTGTCGAGGGCGTCATAAGTCGCGCCATAGAAATCGACGAGCGCGCTGCTGGAAAACACTCCGAGGCTGGCGGCACGGTCCGCCGCCGCCATCCGGTCGGCCAAGGGATAAAGCGGCGCGCGTGCCAGCCATGCCTGAACCTGCGGGCCGACGCTCGCTTGCAACGCGGTGGGAATTGGCACTGCGGTCGCCGCTGCCATGCCGAACCGCCACGCGTTGAGCTGATCGACGCCATCCCATGCAATCGAGATCGAGCGGCGCGCGCCACCCCCGACCGCCGCGACTTTTTCGGCCAGCCGCACATCGACACCGCCGGCCCGGCCCGACCGGCGCAGCTCGTCGAACTCGGCATTGGCGGTTGCACCCTCGCCGCCCAGCCCCTGGCAGATCGCCCGCGCCAGTGCCCAGCCGGGCAAGCGGGTCTGATTGACCGCGGCATCGGCTACTCCGCACAGGGCCGCCGGATCGGCGCTGGCCAGCGCCGCCTGCATCGCCGCATCGTACATGCGGGGGGTGTAATTGTCGGCATCGACCGCCGCGACCAAGGCGCGGGCATCATCGGCATCGCCCAGCCGCGCAAGCAGCAGCGCACGCTCGGCAATCCAGTCGGCGGGTGCGATATTGCTCGGCGTATCGCTGCGGCTGAGCAACGCGCGGCGTAGCAGGATGGCGGTCCACCGCGATGCGATCGGAACGTCGATGCGCTGCATCAGCCCGATGAGAAAGCGTCCGTCGCTGGTCCCGAACGCCGCCGCGCCCAAGCCGCCATCGGCCTCCGCCAACAGCCCGACGCGCTCGGTCGACCGTCGCGCCTGGGGCGGCAGGTCGATCGGCGTCAGATCGGCTTCGTCGGCATTGTCTAGCGTGTTGTCGCCTTCGTCGACCGCAATCGCGTCGCTGGCATTTTCGAGCCCGGTCGCAGCCGCCATGCTGTCGGGCGCTTGGCTTGGCGCAGGCGTCGGCGCGGCACTCGGCGCGGCTGGCGGAGGTACCGGTGGTCCGCCAAAGCCGGGCGGCAGTATCGATTCGGGCGATTTTTGCGCCAGCGCCGGAACGAGCGCGAGGCTGGCCGCACTCGCCAGCGCAAACGCCCAGATCTTAGGCCGCATTGCCCTGCGTCACTGGTGCTTCCATGCGGTTTTGCGGGCCATAGGACGCGCGACCGGCCAGCCAGAACGCCCCGCCCACCAAAATCACGGCGATCACCGCCCAGACGATCAACCGACCCATGTTCTGCATTCTCCTTGCCACCGTCTTTGCCCGAAGCGGGGCGCGCCTGTATAGCCCCGCTCGCTGATGGCCCGTGATCCCTTCCCTCCCCGCTCGATCGTACTCGTCGGGATGATGGGCACGGGCAAGACAACCATCGGCAAACGCCTCGCCAATCGCCTGAACATGCCGTTCGTCGATGCCGATGCGGAAATTGTGCTGGCGTCCGGCCTGTCGGTGGCGGAGATTTTCGAACGCTATGGCGAAGGGTATTTCCGCGATGGCGAGCGCCGCGTGATCGCCCGACTGATCGAGGGCACACCCAAGGTTCTGGCGACCGGCGGCGGCGCGTTCATGAATGACGCGACGCGCACGCTGATTCTAGACCGCGCCATCGCTATCTGGCTCGACGCCGATATCGACACTTTGGTCGAGCGCGTGTCGCGTCGCGACGACCGGCCTTTGTTGCGCGACCGCGATCCGCACATCGTGCTCAGCGAACTGGCGGCGGTGCGCAATCCGGTTTACGCGCTGGCACCGATCCATATCCGCAGCGCGCCCGCTCCCCACGAGGTTACCGTGTCCAAAATCGTCGAAGCGCTGAACGGATGATCCACGTCGAAGTCGGACTGGGCGCACGCGCTTATCCAATTCTCATCGAGAGTGGGCTGCTCGGCAAAGCGGGACCGATCATTGCGCCGTTCGTGCGCAACGACCGGCTTATCCTCGTGCACGACCGCAACGTCGCCGCGCATGCCGCGACGTTGACCGATGCATTGTCGGGGCATCTCGGGCGGATTCATCATGTCATCGTTGAGCCTGGCGAGGGTACGAAAAGCTGGGACGGGCTGAAAGCGCTCGTCGACGATTTGCTCGATCTCGAAATCGAGCGGTCCGAATGTATCGTCGCGCTCGGCGGCGGCGTGATCGGCGATCTGGTCGGGTTCGCAGCATCGATCGTCAAGCGTGGCTGCGGCGTGATCCAAGTCCCTACGACGCTGTTGTCGCAGGTCGACAGTTCGGTGGGCGGCAAGACTGCGATCAACGTGCCGCAGGGCAAGAATCTGATCGGCGCGTTCCATCAGCCGCGCCTCGTCCTGATTGATCCCGGCGTGCTCGCCACCCTACCCGACCGCGAATTGCGCGCGGGCTATGCCGAAGTGCTCAAATACGCCCTGATCGGCGATCCCGATTTTTATGAATGGCTCGACATCAATCTCGATGCATTGCTAGCGCGCGACGCAGGTGCGCTCGAATATGCCATAGCGGTAAGTGTCCGCGCCAAGGCAGCAGTCGTCGCCCAAGACGAACATGAGACGACCGGGGCGCGCGCTTTGCTCAATTTCGGCCATACGTTCGGTCACGCGCTAGAGGCCGAAACGGGATTTTCCGACCGTCTGCTGCACGGTGAGGCGGTGGCGGCGGGGATGGCGCTGGCAATGCGGTTTTCGGTCCGGCGTGGAATCTGCTCGCCCGACGACGCGGCAAAGGTCGCCGACCATCTAAATCGCGCCAACCTGCCCATCGGGGCGCGCGCCAACGGGCTCAACGCGACCGGTGAAATCCTCGCCGCGCATATGGCGCATGACAAGAAGCGCGAGGGTGGGCGCGTGCCGTTCCTGCTGTCGCGCGGGATTGGCGACGCGTTCCTGGCAAAGGATGTTCAGCTGTCCGAAGTCGCCGCATTCCTCGACGCCGATACCGTTTGATCGATCGCGGCCAGCGCCGCGTCATAAGGCAGCAAAGCAGCGGCATGGCGTCCCGGGTAGTCTCGCACAGACGCGATCCGCGTCACTTCCGGCCAGTCGCCCAAATCCTCTCGGACGCCTTTGAGATAGGCCGAAAGATCGTCGCGCGCCGTCGCCACGGCCGCGCGCGTGGAACCGACGATATGGCTGCCCAATATTGCCGCAGACGCTTGCCCGACCGCACACGCCTTTACGTCCTGTCCGAAGGCGATGATCCGCTCGCCGTCCATGCATATATCTGCGACCACGACGCTGCCGCACGCTCGCGAACGGCTTTCCGCGCTGCCATCGCTCTTCGCCAGTCGACCTTGGTCCGCGAGCCTCAGCGCAAGGCGCAGCAGATCACGATTGTACACGGGTCTCGGGAACCTTGCGTCGTTTTTCGACCAGATTGACGATCGCGTCCGAACCGGCGCGCAGCAACGGATAGGTGCGCGCCTCGGTCATCCATTCGGGCCGTGGCTGTCCTTCCGCACGGATCATGTCGCTGGCGAATGCCGCTGCCATGAAGATCAGCGTCGCGCCGAGCAGCCCCTTGAGGACGCCGAAGCCCAGCCCGAGCATGCGGTCAAACGGCCCAAGGATCGACCGCCGCGTCCGGTCGCCCAAGCGCTGAGCGAGGATTTTCACCGCGATGAAGGTCACGGCAAACAGCAACACCAAAGCGAGCACCGAGGCGCCCGAGTCCGATGACATGAAACCGTGCAACACATCGGTCGCCGCACCGTGGCCGAACTTCACCGCCGCGATCGCCGCCGCCCACGCCACGAGCGACAACGCCTCCGCCACGAACCCGCGCCGAAACCCCAGCAACGCGCCGATCGCCACCAGCGTCAGCACCAAGATGTCGAGGCCGGTCATGCCGCCCACCTAGTTGTCGCGCGGACTGCCCGCAATGCCGGGGATTGCCGGAACGCGTTATGCACGGCTAATACACCGCGCCGATGGCCGAAACGCTTCCCAATCATGACGACATCGTCTCGCGTCCTCATGGCCGCTGGGATCTGCCGCCGGTTGCGCCAATTGAGCCACCCGGTCCGCCGGTACGCCCGCGGACGCCGCGGCGGATCATCGTCAAGCGCGTGTTGTGGGGGATGCTGGCGACGTTCGTCATCCTGTTCGCCTATCTCGCGCTGACCGCGCCGCTGTCGAAATCACTCAAGCCGATGGCGCCGCCGACCATCGTGCTGCTGGCGGCGGACGGCACGCCAATTGCCCGCAAGGGTGCGGTGATCGATCGCCCGGTCGAGGCGGCATTGCTGCCCGACAACGTCAAGAATGCGCTGATCGCGATCGAGGATCGGCGATTTCGTTCGCATTGGGGCATTGATCCGCGCGGGATGGCGCGGGCGACGTGGAACAATCTGCGCGGCAATTCGACGCAGGGCGGATCGACGATCACGCAACAGCTCGCGAAGATGACGTTCCTGTCGCCCGACCGGAAGATCACGCGCAAGGCGCGCGAGGCGTTGATCGCGTTCTGGTTGGAGGCTTGGCTGACCAAGGACCAGATCCTCGAGCGTTATCTGTCCAACACCTATTACGGCGACAATGTGTATGGGCTGCGCGCGGCGTCGCTGCATTATTTCAGCCGCCAACCAGAGAACCTGAGCCTGACGCAGGCGGCGATGCTGGCGGGCGTGGTGCAGGCGCCGACGCGGTTGTCCCCCACGCGCAACCTCGCCCGCGCGCAGAAACGCGAGCGGATGGTCCTCAACGCCATGGCTCAGTCAGGGTACATCACCCAGGCCCAGGCCGATGCGACGCCTGCCGCGGTACTGCACGTCATGCCTGCACCGAAAACGCCGTCGGGCACCTATTTCGCCGATTGGGCGGCGGGTCAGGCGCGCGCCGCGACCGAAGATGCCTATGGCGAGAGCGAGATCCGCACGACGCTCGACCCGAACTTGCAGAAGGCGGCGAATGCAGTGATCGGCCGCGCGGGCTTGGGTGAAGCGCAGGCGGCGATCGTCGCGATGCGGCCCAATGGCGAAGTCGTCGCGATGGTCGGCGGCAAGAGTTACAAGACCTCGCCGTTCAACCGCGCGACACAGGCGCGGCGTCAGCCGGGATCGGCGTTCAAGCTGTTCGTCTATCTCGCCGCGCTGCGCAGCGGGATGACGCCCGAGACGATGGTCGACGACAGCGCGATCGTTGAAGGCAAATATCGGCCGAAGAACGACGGCGCGAGTTATCGCGGGCAGATTTCGCTGGAGCGCGCCTTCGCCAAATCGAGCAACGTCGCGGCGGTGCGGCTGTACCGGCAACTGGGCGGCGCGGCGGTGATCCAGGCGGCGCGCGATCTGGGGATCAAAAGCCCGCTGGTCGACGATCCCACGCTGGCGCTGGGGTCTTCGGGCGTCACCTTGCTGGAGCTGACCTCGGCTTATGCGGCACTGGCGGCGGATCATTATCCCGTGGTCCCGCGTGGCTTGCCCGCCGACGAGCCGGGCCTGCTCGACCGGTTGATGGCGATGCGCCACACATTCGATCCGCGGGTGCGCAAAGACATGCTGACGCTGCTCCACCGCGTCGTGACGTCGGGCACGGGACAAAGCGCCAATCTGGCGATCGAAACTTTTGGCAAGACCGGGACCAGCCAGGACAATCGCGATGCGTGGTTTGTGGGTTTCGCGGGTGACCTGATCGTCGGCGTGTGGATCGGGCGCGACGACAACAAGCCGCTGGGTGGGCTGCATGGCGGCGGATTGCCAGCGCAGATCTGGCGCGATTTCATGAGCCAGGCGATTCCGGGTTCGCGGTTGCCGACGCCGGTGGCGGATGAGACCGTGCCGGAGGAGCCGGAGGCTGCGCTCAACGTCACCTTGGGCAATGGTGCGTTGGTCGAAATCGATCCGGAACGTGGTGTCGACTTGAATACCGATCTCGGCACGATCCGCCTCAATGGCGACGGCATCGAGGCACGACGGCGTGAGGAAGGCCCGCCGCCCGACGAGAGCCAGCCGCCGCAATAGTTGTGCGGCCGCTCGGCGACCTGTAGCGCGGGCAAGTGAACCCACTTTCCGTTACAAATTCGATCACCGGGCAAGCCTGGCGCTGGCGCGATTCGACGGCGGCGGGCGGCGATGATCTGGTCGCCGGGCTGTTGCTGGCGCGCGGTTGCCCGCCCGATGCGCTCGACGACCATCGCAACCCGACATTGCGCGCGTTCATGCCCGATCCGTCGATCTTTCGGGATATGGAGAAGGCCGCGCGGCGCATCGCCGATGCGGTGATCGCGGGCGAGGCCGTGACGGTATTCGGCGATTATGATGTCGATGGAGCGACGTCGGCGGCACTGCTAATCCGGTTGTTGCGATCCTTGGGCCTCGGTCCACAGGCTTACATCCCCGACCGGTTGATGGAGGGTTATGGCCCCTCGGGCGAAGCACTGGTGCGGATCGCGCAGGGCGGTGCGACCCTGATCGTCACGGTCGATTGCGGGGCGCAGGCGTTCGAGGCGCTGGCGATGGCGGCGGATACCGGCGTCGATGTCATCGTCGTCGATCATCACAAATGCGCCGCCGAGCTCCCGCGCGCACATTCGGTGGTCAATGCCAACCGGCTGGACGAAGTCGAGGGTGCGGCGCACGGGCATCTGGCGGCGGTGGGCATGGCGTTCGTACTGGGTGCGGCGGTGTTGCGGGAGTTGCGCAGCCGCGATTACTTCGCCGACCGGGCCGAACCGAAGCTGCTCGATTTGCTCGACATTGTCGCGCTGGGGACGGTGGCGGATGTCGCCAGCCTGCACGGCCTCAACCGCGCGTTCGTGGTGCAGGGGCTGAAGGTCATGGCGGGGCGGCGCAACGTCGGGCTGGCCGCTTTGATCGACGCCTCGCGCCTGACGCGCGCGCCGCAGTGCAGCGACCTCGGCTTTGCGCTCGGCCCGCGGATCAATGCCGGCGGGCGCGTTGGCAAATCGGATTTGGGTGTGCGCCTGCTAACCACCGAGGATGAAGGCGAAGCGGCGGAGATTGCCGCTGAACTCAGCCGCCTCAACGAAGAACGCCGCGCGATCGAGGCCGATGTGCAGGCCGAGGCCGAAGCCATGGCCCTGCGCCAGGCCAATCGCGCGGTGATCGTCGTCGCGGGCGTGGGCTGGCATCCGGGCGTAATCGGCATTGTCGCCGGGCGGCTGAAGGAACGGTTTGGACGGCCGGCGATCGTCATTGCGATCGCCGAGGACGGCACCGGTAAGGGATCGGGCCGGTCGATTTCGGGGGTGGATCTCGGCGCAGCGATCCTGTCCGCGAAGGACGAAGGGCTGCTGGTCGCGGGTGGCGGACATGCCATGGCGGCGGGTGTCACAGTCGCGCCGGGCGGGGTCGATGCGCTGGCCGACTATCTCGAGGACCGGCTGTCGGCGCGCGTCGCGGAAGCGGGCGGCAACCGCGCATTGTTGCTCGACGCGATCGTCGCACCGGGGGGGGTGACCCCCGATCTGGTCGAAGCGCTCGAGGCGGGTGGCCCTTACGGCATGGGCTGGCCGGGACCGCGCATCGCCGCCGGCCCGTTGCGCGTCATCAATGCCGATCTGGTCGGCACCGGCGGACATGTGCGCGCCATCATGGCGGGAGACGATGGCCGCAGCCTCAAGGTCGTTGCCTTTCGTCAGGCCGACACGCCGCTGGGTCAGGCGCTGCTCGGCGCCCCGCGCGACCGGCGCTTGTGGGTCGCGGGCCGCGCGAAGATCGACGATTGGGGCCAGCGGCGCGCGGCGGAGTTGCACATCGACGATGCGGCATGGTGCGATTGACATCCACTGCCTCGTGTTCCGGCTCGCCAATCTTCTGGCCACGAAATCGCTAGTTTAGCGCCATAAGCATTTGTAGGGCCGATCGATGCGCGACCGATTGAACAAGATTGTTGCCTGGGCCAAGCGGCACAAAGTGTGGGCGGCCCTGATCGCCCTTGGTCTGCTCTTCATCGCCTATCAGGTCCTGAAACCGACCCGCCACGATTATGTGTATGTGACCGAGCGCGTCTCAAAGGGAGAGGTCGTCCGCAAGGTCACGGCCAGCGGCAAGTTGCGCGCACTCAACACTATCAAGGTCGGGGCCGAGGTTTCGGGACAGATCACCCGCGTGACCGTCGACTATAACTCACCAGTGCACGCCGGGCAGGTGCTGGCCGAAATCGATCCAACGCGTCTGCGCGCCCGGGCGCAACAGGCCCGGGCACAGGTTGCCGTCGCGGAAGCATCGCTGGCGCAGGCGCAGGCGGGGGCGATCCGCGCGAGCACGGACATCGAAATCCAGCAGCGCGAATTCGGGCGGCGTCAGACACTATCCAATCGCGGTTTCATTTCGCGGTCGACGCTGGACACCGCGCAAAGCAGTCTGGCGGCGGCGCGCGCCGGGCAACGCACCGCTGTGGCGCAAGTGGCCAGCGCGCGGGCGCAGATCGCCCAGGCCAATGCGGAATTGTCGTCGGCGATGCTCGATTTGTCGCGGACCACGATCGTTGCGCCGTCCGACGGCGTCATCATCAACAAGCTGGTCGAGCCGGGCACGACCGTCGCTGCCAGTTTCCAAACCCCGAATCTGTTCGAGATTGCCGCCGACACCACGCGGATGCAGGTCGAGGCATCGGTCGACGAAGCGGATATCGGTCAGGTGCGCGTCGGCCAGGATGTGATATTCGGCGTCGATGCCTATCCGGGCGAACGCTTTAGCGCCGTGGTCCGCCAGATTCGCAAGGCGGCGACCGAGACCGCCAATGTCGTCAGCTATCTCGTCATCCTCGAAGTTGACAATCGCAACGGCAAGCTGCTTCCGGGCATGACCGCCAATGTCGAAATCGTCACCGGCCGCATCGCGGATGCGGTGCGTGTGCCGACCACTGCTTTGCGCTTTCGTCCCAAGGCGGGAGATCGCCCGAGCGGCAGCGCACCGGCAAACGTGCGTACCGTCTTCGTGACCACCGACGATCCCTACAAACCCGCGCCGCGGGTCGTGACGCTCGGTCTGCAGGGCGAAGATTTCGTGCAGGTGACGGGTGGATTGCGCCCCGGCGAAATGGTGCTGCTACGAACCAAATCGACCACCAAGAAACGCGAGGTCGATGGCGACGCCGACGATACGAGCGATGGCAACTGACCCGCCGCTGCTCGAGACGCGCGCGCTCGACAAGGATTATCAATTGGGCGGCGAGACGGTCCACGCGGTGGCCGGTGTCTCGCTGTCGGTTGCGCGCGGCGAGTTCGTCGCGATCATGGGCGCGAGCGGTTCGGGCAAATCGACGTTCATGAATATGATCGGCGCGCTCGACGTGCCGACGCGCGGGCAATTGCTGCTGGACGGCGTCGATATCGGCAGCCTGTCGTCGGACGAGCTGGCGGCCATCCGCAACCGCAAGATCGGTTTCGTGTTCCAGCAGTTCAATCTCCTGCCGCGCACCTCGGCGCTCGACAATGTGGCGACACCGCTGATTTATGCCGGCCTTCCTCGTGCAGAGCGGCACCAACGCGCAGCGGCGAAGCTCGAAGCTATGGGCTTGGCCGAGCGCAGTCATCACACACCGGCCAAATTGTCGGGCGGTCAGCAACAGCGCGTGGCGATTGCCCGCGCGCTGGTCACCGAGCCGTTGATGCTGCTCGCCGACGAGCCGACCGGCGCGCTCGATACCGCCACGTCCGACGACATTATGGGGTTGTTTCAGCGATTGAACGATGACGGCATCACCGTGATCGTCGTCACGCACGAACCCGATGTCGCGCAATATGCATCCCGCCGGGTGCTGTTCCGCGACGGGCGGGTGATCGAGGATGCGGCGGTCACCAACCGGCGGCGCAGCGCATGAACCTGCGCCAGGCGATCGCGGGCTGGATGGTCAACGTGGCGACCGCCGTCGTGGCGCTGCGAACCAATTTGTTGCGCTCGATTCTCACCGCTTTGGGGGTGATGATCGGTGTTTTGGCGGTGGTCTTGGCGGTCGCGGTGGGCAGCGGCGCACAGGTCTCGGTCGAGAGCACGATCAGCCAGCTCGGCTCGAACATGGCGCTGGTCTTTCCGCAGCCCGATGTCGGCACCAACGGCCGCAGCCGCGATGTCGGGAAGCTGACCGAACGCGACGCGCAGGCGATCTTGCGGTCGGTGCCGGGCGTGACCGCCATCGCCCCGCAATTGCGCGCCAGCATCCAGGTCTCGCTGCCCGGGCGCCGCGTCAACACAAACGGGCTGGCAATCACACCGGGTTACGCAACGGTGTCGAACGCCGAGGTCGATAGCGGGCGGATGATCGCCGATGCCGATGTTCAGTCGGCGGCGCGCGTCATCGTGCTCGGCCAAACCGTAGCGACCAAATTGTTCGGCGATGTGGATCCGGTCGGCGAGAGCGTGCGGGTCAACAAGGTGCCGTTCGCGGTGATTGGGATCCTGGCGGCAAAGGGGTCGAGTTTCGGCAACGACAATGACGATATCGCGCTCGTCCCGTTGCGCACCGGTCGCCAACGGTTTTCGAGCACATTGACCGGGCCCGACGACCTCGCCGTCTTGTTCGTTGGTTTTGACGACAGCGTCGATCTGAACGAAGCCAAGAGCAACATCGTGCGGCTGATGCGCGCGCGTTACAGCGTCGCCCGCGGCGAGGTGCAGCCGTTCACCGTCCGCACGACCGAGGAGTTTCAGAAACAATCGGCGACTGTCACCGGCGTATTCCAAGCCGTGCTGGTCGCGATCGCCTCCATCTCCCTGCTGGTCGGCGGCATCGGCATCATGAACATCATGCTGGTCAGCGTGACCGAGCGGACGCGCGAGATCGGCCTGCGTATGGCCCTTGGCGCGCGTCGGCGCGACATCCGCAACCAGTTCCTGGTCGAAGCCGCATCTCTGTGCGTGATCGGCGGATTGCTCGGGCTGATCCTCGCGATCATCGCCGCGCGCGTGTTCGAACAGGCGGCGGACTTTCCTGCGCCGATCGGTTGGCCGGTGGCAGTCGGCAGTATTGTGTTCAGCGCGGTGATCGGGCTGTTGTTCGGCACATACCCGGCGATCCGCGCGAGCCGGTTGAGCCCGATCGAGGCTTTGCGGAGCGAGTAGTGGGCGGGTTTGCGGTGGTGAGGTCGCTTCGCTCCCGTCACCATCGTGCAGAAATGTCCCCCGGACATTTCTGTCTCGATGGTGACCCCTACGGGAGGGGTCTGAATCGCTCGAAAACCGCGAAAATCCGACATTTTTTGAACAACGATTTGGGGTCGCTGTACCCGTTGGCTGTCTTTCCGCTGTACCTGTAATACGCCACCGGACCGCCCGGCGGCTACCAATTTGATATTCGATCAGTCCTCCCGCGTCGATTAAAAATTTCCGATCATTCAATGACCCTCGCAACCATCGGAATCGACTTTCACAGGTTAAGGCGCCTTGTCAGCGTTCAGCGGCAACTAAATAGGATCGGGAAAGAGGATCCCCAACCAATTAACGGGCTATCCCACACAAGCGCCTGAAATCCGTGCCTTACGCCGCGCGAACCGCGTCGGTAACGCTGAACTGGCACAGCAGAAAGCGCAATCGCAAGCACATTCGTGGCTGGGCAGATGACGGCAGTTGGGCCGCTTCCGGACTGGCGGCTTTTCAATTAACCGAACGATGGAAGCGGACATTCGCCCGACGGACGCCCCAGCTTAGAAGCGAGCATGGCGCGGTTGTAAGATTTGGGCTAAGTTACTTTACATCGCTTCCCGAATTCGGGTCGTAACGGCGATCAGCAAAGTCGGAGGCCAGCCGGGCTATCGAGAAGTGGTAGATAAGTCACCCGAAGCCGACGTGGGGCCGTTGCGGCAGCAGACTGTGCTCGCGCGCTTTGGTGAGCTTGCGCTGCGTTCAGATGACCTCGACGAAATTCTGACTGAGGCGTGCCGCCTTGCTGGCGAAGCGCTTGGTACCGACCTGGCGAAGGTCGTCGCGTTGCAGGACGACGGACAGACGCTCTTCGTGCGCGCCGGGGTGGGATGGAAGCCAGGCGTCGTCGGCGTCGCAACCATCCTGGCGCACGACGACACGTCGGAGGGGCATGCGCTCAAGACCGGTGAACCGATGATCTCACCCGATATCAGCCAGGAAACGCGGTTCAAATATCCGCCCTTTCTCACCGACAATGGCGTCCGCGCGGTAGCAAACGTCATTATCATCGGCGGCAAGGACAAGCCGCCGTTCGGCATCCTCCAGATCGACAGTCGCACACCGCGCGAGTTTACCGAGAACGACACTGCGTTCCTGCGCAGTTATGCAAACCTGCTCGCAGCAACGGTCGATCGGCTGCGGGTGATCGGTGAGGTTCGGGACGAGGAAGCGCGCTTGCGGCTGGCGCTCGAAGCGGGTGCGCTCGGTAGCTGGGATCTCGATCTTGCGACGATGTCCGCAACAAGGACGGCACGCCACGACCAAATTTTTGGCTATCCCGAGCTGCGCCCAAGCTGGACGTTCGACGATTTGCTTAATCACGTGCTTCCGGAAGACCGCGAGAACGTGAGCAAGTCTTTCGAAGAGACAAGGCGTGGATGTGCCGAATGGCATATTGAGTGCCGCATCAGCCGAGCTGATGATGCCGAAGTCCGATGGATCGAGCTCCGCGGTATGCCCGAGGCAAGTCGAACTCTCGAACCCGACGGAGCACCGGCGCGGATGCTCGGCATCGTCGCCGACATCACCGATCGAAAAATCGCCGAAGCGGAAATCGTTGCCACGAACGCCACCCTGGAGGTGCGCGTCGCCGAACGCACCGAAGCGCTGGCGAAGTCGAACGATCAGCTCAACGCATTTGCGTATACCGTCAGCCATGATCTGCGCGCGCCACTCCGTGCCATGGAGGGGTTCGCGCGCATTTTGCTCGACGATTTCGCAGACGGGCTGGGCGAGACGGGAACGCGCTACGCGGGCCGAATCGTCGCCGCGGCAGGGCGGATGGAACGGCTGATCGACGATCTGTTGGCGTACAGCCGGCTGCAGCGCTTCGAACCCGTGCTTCGGGTTGTCAACCTGACCCCACTCGCCGAAAAAGCCCGGGCGGCGGCCATAAGTGAGTATCCCGACGGCACTATAGAAATCGAAAGACCCTTACTTCCGATGCTCGCCGAGCCTGTTGTGCTGGGGCAGATCGTTGCAAACCTTGTCGAGAACGCCGCGCGCTTCGCTCGAGCCGATCGTCCCCCGCATGTCGTGATCCGGACCGAAAAGTGCGCGGATCGAGTCCGGTTGTGGGTCGAGGACGATGGCATCGGCATCGCCCACGAACACCAGGCGCGCATCTTCGAAGTTTTCGAGCGACTTCATGGTCAGGAAGCATATCCCGGCACCGGGATAGGTCTGGCGATCGTGGCGAAGGGGGTCGAAGGAATGTGCGGCAGCTACGGGGTCGAGTCCGAGCTCGGCGAGGGTAGTCGCTTCTGGGTCGAGCTTGCGAGCACCGAAGATACTGCAGAACAACAGGAACTTGTTACCATAGTGACACGTTCTGCATGAATGAAGCCTCCACAATCCTGCTGGTCGAGGACAACCCCGACGATGTGGAACTCATCCGTTATGCCTTTGCCAAGGCTGGCATTCCTAACCCACTCGTCGTCGCAACCGACGGCGATGATGCGGTGAACTACGTCAGCGGCACGCACGCATACACCGACCGCAGATGTTACCCGCACCCGGCGTTGGTCCTGCTTGACCTGAAGCTTCCACGGAGGTCGGGCTTTGAGGTGCTGGACTATATTCGCCAGCACAAGCCGATTAAGACCGTTCCGGTTGTCGTGCTGACATCGTCAAACCAGCCCGAAGACATCGAAGCGGCTTATGCTTCAGGTGCGAATTCTTACCTAGTCAAGCCGGTCAATCGCGACGGTCTGCTCGAAATGGTCAAGTCGATCGAGGCATACTGGATCAAGATCAATCGCGTGACTGGCGAATGAACGACATCCCGAGCTGGCGCATTATTGTCATCGACGACAACCCCGACGATCGCGCGCTCGTATGCCGGGAGCTTGATGCTCTCTTTCCGACCGCGGTAGTGATCGAACCGACCGACCTTGCCGCATTCGAAGCGGCGCTGGCCGAGGCCGAGCCCGACCTTGTCGTAACCGATCTCGACATTCGCTGGACCAATGGCCGGTGGACGCTAGCGGCAGTCAAGCAGGCCTATCCCAACTGCCCCGTTGTGATGTTCACGGGCACCGGCGACGAGATGACCGCGGTCGAGTTGATGAAATCGGGACTCGACGACTACGTCGTGAAATCCGTACGCCAGCTGTCGAGATTACAGGTGTCGCTCAAACTTGCGGTCGAGATGGCGAAAACGCGCGCGGCGGTATCAACGCGCGAGGCGCAGTTGATCGCGATGGTTGCGCATCGCGATACGATCGTCCGCGAACTGCATCACCGCGTGAAGAACAACCTGCAGACAGTCGTCAGCCTGCTTCAGCTAGGCGGCAAAAAGGCAGACAGCGCGACGCGCGAGCAACTCGGCCAGATTTCTCAGCGGATGCAGGCTTTGGGTTCGGTGCAGGCGCGCATTTACGAGACCGAAACGCTCGACAGCGTCAACTTCAGCGCCGCGCTGAGGGACATCGTCGAAGGGCTCGAGAACGTATATAGCGACGGCCAGATCACGCTCAACTGCGACCTCGATCATCGTCTCGATCTTGACGTCGGGCGCGCGATGCCGCTCGGACTGCTCTGCTACGAAGTCATTTTGAACGCGTACAAGCACGCGTGGCCCCAACGCGGTTCCGGAAGCTTAGTGATTACCCTGCACTTCGAAAATCGAGGCTGTCAGATAATAGTGTGGGATGACGGTGTAGGTTACGACGGCACCAAAGTGACCAAGGGTCTGGGCAGCCGCTTGATCCAGTCGCTTGCTTCTGAAGCTCGCGTCAGAGTCTCCACCATGAGCAACGAGAGAGGCGGCACCGAAGTGTCGCTTGAGCTGCTTTGAGCCCCTCGGCGTTTGAAACTAACGGCAAAGTTGATGCTCCGGTGCTGGTCGTCGAGGACGAGTCGATGATCCGAATGATGCTCGTCGATGAACTCGAAGAAGCTGGGCTGACAGTCATCGAGGCCGACGGCGCGGATGCGGCGTTGGTACATCTCGAGGCGAACCCCTCGATCGCCGTTGTCGTTACCGATATCCGAATGCCCGGTTCGATGGACGGGCTGGGGCTGGCAAGCTGGATGCACGACCATACGCCACAGTGTCCCATCATCATCACGTCCGGGTTCGCGTCGCCGCCCGATTTCGCCGCGATCAACCCTGCGATCGCGTGCGTATGGGCGAAGCCGTATGCGGCGCAAGACGTAGTGGTCTGCGTCGCTGACTTGATGGCAAAGCAGTTGGGGTGAACAGCAGGATGTCGGACAGCCGCCGAGTTCTTCGATCAATAGGGGACGATCCGGACCTCAGGCGTTCCTTGGTGTTTTAGGAATCGCCGATGGTGCCGAAGCGCCAATCTTCAGGTCGACAATTTGACGCGATCGAGAAGCAGCGTAACGATCAGTCCCTCTGGCTGCCAGTCATACTCGATCTTGCCGCCAAGTTGCTTGGACACACTGCGGTGCACAAGCTTGCTTCCAAAACCGCTAGCTTCGGGAGGAGCTTTTACTTGCGGCCCGCCGCGCTCCATCCATGTTAGCTCAAGCTGAGAGCCTCGTGAAGCAGTAGTGATATCGAGTGTCCCTGTACCCGCCGACAAGGCGCCATATTTTAGCGAATTGGTCGCCAATTCATGCAACACCAATGCCAGGCTATTCGTTGTGCTCTCACCGACGCCCATACGCTCGACCGCTACCCTGATCCGGCCACTGAACGCTCCCAGATCATCATATGGCGCAAGCAATACCGACAGCAAATCGCCTAGAAGGGCGGCACTACCCTGACCGCCTGGCAATGGACGTACAAGGTCATGGGCACGCCCAAGTGCCGTCAAGCGTTGGGTAAGCTCCTTTGCCATCTCGGTTGTCGTTGAGGTCGATCGTGATGTGATGTGGGTCAGCCCCGCAGCGATTGCCAACAGGTTTTTGACCCGATGGCTCATTTCTCCCGCTAAGAGTTCGTGACCTTCCTCGGCCTGCTTTCGCCCAGTGACGTCGAGGAAGATGCCCGACATTTGCCGATCTTGGATCCCCACATCCTCGCCCCGGCCTCGAGAGGAAATCCAGCGGACGTCAGCGCCGAGTACGATGCGGAAGTCGGTTTCGTAACCGCCAGAAATGCCGCGAGTTGCGTTGAAGGCCGCACGCACACGGTCACGGTCCGCGGGGTGGATATGCAGCGACAAGTCTTCGAAAGTGAGATGCTCATTCCAGTCGAGACCCCAAAGCCGGAAGCCCCGCTCGTCCATCGTGAAGCTATCGTCGACGACGTTCCAGGTCCATAACGACAGACCTGCAGCTTCGAAGCCGTGGAGCAGCTCCTCCGATGGCCATGTGTGTGGAAAGGCTCGCCCCATAGCGCGGGTATCTGGACGCGATCGACCCCGATTGGCAAGATGTTTGAGTTTGGCATCTTCAAGTCCCCCTGGCTGCGCCGCGCTATATCTAAAATGCTGAAAAGTTTTGACATTCCAACTCGGCATGGTCCCCGTGGACGATCAGATGAGAACCTGCCATGGCCGACGCGGAGCAAAGGCAATGATTGGCCGGGTCAACGCTACCGCAGACGGGCACTCAAGCATTGAAGATAAGAACGGCAGAAACGCTTGGTTGCCGCCTGAAAGTGGCGATGCCGCTTCCACTACCGGCAGACGTTCGGTGTCGTTGGCTAATCTGAACAGACGGCAGCTATCGGGGTCGGAGCGAAATGTCGCGAATAACGTATGATGGGCGCATTGCTGACGCCCGTTCCAAAATCCACGAGCGGCAGGTTTTACGCGGCCGTCTCTCGACACCCTACTTTTAAAATTGGGCGCGTTCCCGAGTCCACGTCCGGCCTAAATGCGCACATCCGTACTTGGCGCAACGAATTGAGGGTGCCCAAACATGTTAGCATAACCCAATCTGTTTCACATCGGGACTCAGAGCAAGTCGTTGTCTTTCTGCAATAATCCTTTTGCCCACTGCGGCGTTAACCAAGCGGACCAGGGCATCAGGCGCGGGTCCGGTAGAAAAGGGTTGCAGGAAATGCGTATCAAATCGATTGCCTTGGCGCTCACCAACGGCCTTGTGTGCGCGGCCGTGCCGGCCAACGCCGCGCGCGTCGTCACCGCTATTGATGCCGATTTGTTCGACGGCGCCTACACCTTCGCCGAGCAGGGTGCGGGTTTCACCTTCGGTTTCAACGGCGACTATTTCGGGGGCGGTCCCGTGACGGTCAGCACCTCGACGGGCGGCCAAGTCAACACGATCTTTGGGCAGCCGACCACTAACTTTGCCGACGGACGCGGCAGGCCGGTAACGTTCGGACCGAGCATGCAATATGCCGATTTCGCCAGTGCGACGCCGATCCGCTTCACCAATGGCGACAACTTCATCGGGCTGCGGGCGGTTACCGCCACTGGCACCTACTACGGCTATGCCTTTACGACCAACAACGTGCTGAATAGCGTGGGCTTCGAAAACGTGGCCGATCGCGTCGTTACGGCTATTCAGGGTGTGCCCGAGCCAGCGTCATGGGCGCTGATGCTCGGCGGTTTCGGAGTGATCGGCACTGCCGTGCGTCGCCGCCAGCGCAGTACGGTCGCGTTCGCGTAGATCCTTTGCAGATTGTGCGGGGTCGTGGGCAACCATGGCCCCGTGGTCGTTCGACAGCTCGAGACCGACGTCAGTTAACACCCAGTAGCTATTGCTCGAGATGGAACCACGCAACGGCAGCTTTTGGGATCGGAAATCGAACCAGGGAACGGCAGAATGTGCGCGCAAAACGGACGTCAGTCCCTTGGTCGAGCAAACTGATGAACCGTCGGAGAGGAATGCGCGCCGAAAAGATGCGTTACGCGCCTGACCTGAATTTATAGCGCCCTGAAACCCTGCGTTTGTCGTTCGCATCCTCTCGTCGATGGAGCTGACGGCCACCGCTCGCAACTCGGTCGTGCCGTAACGGCACGATCCACAAAACGATTGCGTCTTGAAGTCGCAGCTGCTGGCGTAGATATTGGCGGTGCACATAAGCGTCGTCGAGGCGCACGGTTCAGATCCCGATCCACGCCTGTTCGCGCAGAGGGAATGAGCAGTCGGCTATGCCGGTACGTGTCGCTTTGTTCGCCCGGCAAGCGATATCGAGACGAGAGGAGCACCGTCTCGAGTTCTGCCGATGTGATCGGCGGGATCCCTCCTGAATGGCTGCCGGGTGGCCCTTCGTAATTCAGGAACGCCTCAATCATGACTCAATCACGCCTGCCGAAGATCCACGCACTTCACCCTTGCCCTGCGGTGCTCAACCCCGGCCGCACAGGGAATTCGAGTCTGGATCAATATTATACATGCCAAGATGTGGCGCACCGACTTTACGGCCTTTTTCAGGACAATTTCGACCCCGCAGATTACCTGATGGTCGAACCAAGCGCTGGAACGGGAGCATTCTTCAAACTGCTGCCCCCTGGCGCGCTGGGATACGATGTCGACCCGCAATATCCGGGGATCACGAAGGCGGATTTTCTGAGCGTCGACCTCCCGGGCGATCGACCGATCGCCGTCATCGGCAATCCGCCCTATGGCAAGAATGCGAGCATGGCGGTTCGCTTCGTCAATGGTGTGGCGCGCCAATCAAACGTCGTCGCAATCGCAATGATCCTGCCGAAGTCGTTCGAGAAAGCCTCGATCGAAAATCGCCTCGATCGCGATTTTCATTGGCTGCTTAAAATGCCCGTGCCCCGCGACGCCTTCCTGTACAACGGGAAGCCGTTCAACGTGTCGGCCATCTTCCAGATCTGGGTACGCCGTCCGATGCTACGCAAGCTGAGAGCCGTCGAAACCACGCATCCGGATTTCGAATTCACGACGCCGGATCGGGCTGATTTCGCGATCCAGAGGGTCGGCGCGCGCGCGGGCCGGGTCCACCACAACTGGAAGGCCAGTCCGAATTCGCATTATTTTATCCGCGGCAATGTCGAACACATCATGGTGCAACTCGACTTGCAGAAGGATGCGGCAAATGCGACGGGCAACCCCAGTTTGGCAAAGAGCGAGATCGTCGCCGCCTATAGCAAGTGGGTAAGCAAGGCTGCCTACCGCGCTGTGATCCGAGCTCAGCAGCTGGTTCGCCGTTCCCGATCAGAGGTCGAATCGGGAACGTCATCGCGACGCCAGCTCCGCATCGGGCCGGCTGCCCGTGCCGCCTGCGCATAGCAATCCTGGCCATTCCAACGTGGCAGCCTATTGCGGCCGAGTATCAGCGAAGCTCGGTCGCAATTTATTTGCGTGGACGAGACACGCTTCACCAGCCGTTGCCTTGCAAACTTGAACGACTTGCGCCGCTGGCAAAGTGCCGGGTGAGCAGACCGGCGGCGTCGCATGCGCGATACCAAGCCCGCTCCAACCGGGCCTGCGCACCCCAGGACCCGATGCCCGCGGGATGGCGCAGGCCGTGCCGGCAATCATGGCGCCATTGGCGAGCGGTGACAATTAAATGAGAGTGCGGCCGCACGATCCACGCGCCATCGTCGCCTTCGAGGGCGTGGATCGCCCAAGCGGAGACCAGGCCCTTCGCCGCGAGCTCGCGTTCGACGAAATTGGTGACGAGGGCATGCCAACGTTGTGGCGGGACCTCGGTCGGGATTTCGGCCATGACGTGCCACGCAGCGATGGCGGTAAAATCGCCGGTTGCATCGGCGGCCGCATCCGCCTCTTCCCAAACGGTATAGCCCCCCGCCCAGAGCGGTGCCCTGGGCGGCAGAATCAGGCCAGAGCCGTGCAACTCGCAGCGCCGTTCGGCAAATTTCTGCGGCATCGGGCCGAACCGATCCGAGCCGGTTGCATCGCGCCAGATATAAGCGACGTTGGCAACGGCAGTCTTGTAGGCGGCACGACGTCCGCCGAGCCGCCACGCCTCACTGATCGGCCGCACGGCGAAATCGGGATTGTCGCCCGGCCCGCCGCTCGGACGCTTGGACAGAATGCGTTTTGCGGCATCGACATCGGCCTTGGTGATTTGCGGGGTCATCGAAAAATCCTTTGCTAAAATGACGACGCCGCCCGGATCAGGGGCGGCGTCGCAGGCGCATCGCGGCTTCGCGTGCAGGGTGATCGATTTGTCAGGCGGCGATGTTAAGCTCGTCCTGCGGGATGGCATCTGCATAACCCCCACCGGGCGGCACCCAGAGCGATCCGGCCAATTCAAGCGATCCCGTGTTGGCGGCTGCCTTGCGCCAGCGCCGCCGGGCGATCGCGACGCCCCGCTCCCACTTGCCCGTCGGCGGTAGCTTGCCCGCCGTCAGTGCCTGGCGTTGTCCGACAAACCAGCGCTGCTTGTCGGCAAGCAGCTCGATCTTCGCGGTCTCGCTGGCGGCGAAAGGCAGGACGTTGGGCATCCACTCGATGCCGTGCTCGCGGCGCACGAACAGCGAGATGGCGACAGGTTCGTCGGTCCCCAGTTCGAAGGCGACATGGACGAAGTCGCTGCGCATGTCCGTGGCGAGCCTCGTGATCGTCATGACCTGATCGAGATCGAGCGGGCCGCTGTTGCACCATTTGGTCGTGTGGAACGGCGGCGCGTGCTCGGGGTAACCCATCAGGGTGCGGAGCGAGAAGCTCCAGGCGGTGGCGTTATCGAGATATTGACTGGTCATGATCTATCCTTCCTTCCGTCGCTGACGGCCTGCTGGCCGAGGGATTTTTCACTCATCTCTGATCCCCGCTTCCCCTGCTGCTCATCTCCCCTCCCCGCCGGTCTGCTCGATCAGGCGCAGCGACTTGCGCCGCTCGAGCCAGGCATCGGTGGCGACATCGACCTCGACACCCGGCGAACCTGCTGCGCGGACGAAGATGCGCCACAAGGCGAGCGCCTCGTCGGCGAGGTCGGCATGCAGCTGGCGGACCTCACCGCTCGCCCAGGCGCTGGCGATCCCATCCGCGTCCATGTCTGGCGCATCGATCGCCGTCGTCCTGGCGACCGTCGCCAAGGGTGGCGCGCCCATGCCGCCGTGACACAGCGCCATGTCGACCACGCCGCCGCTCAGCAGCCGATACAGCCGTGCCGAGAAATGATGCTCAATCGTCGGCGGCACCACAGCCGCCGTCTCGAGCAATAACGGCACCAGTACCTGATCGACGTTCCAGCCGATCAGCGTCGCGAATGGCGGCAGCCGGTCGGCAATCGCTTCGAGCAGGCCGTCCTCGCGCTCGCCGGCGATCAGGGCGTGAGCATAGCGCTCGAAGTGCCAGCGTCCCGTCGCGCCATGCTCGGCGATGAACAGGCCGATGCCGACGAGGCATCGGTCGGGGGGATGGTTGCCGCATCGCGAAGCAGGCACGGCGACGGTGGCGGCGGTCATCGCGACCCAGGTCTTGGGCTTGTCGGTCATGTGTGATCTTTCGAAGGCGCACGTCGCTCGCGCCGCCAGCGAGGGCGGCGGATTGCGTGCGGTGATGGGGGTCTAGTTGATCTAGGGAGCGGCTCAGCCGCTGGCGGAGAACGCCCGCTCGTCGCGCTCACGGGTCAGGCGTCGCTCAGCGGCGGCAAGCCCCTTCCCCGCCCGGATAGCCGGCGCGTGTTCTCGTGCCCAACGAGCGGGCGCGCAGTCGGCGAACGCGCGATACGGTTCGAGCCCGGGTGTGGTTTCGAGCCAGGTCGCAAAGTCTGACAGTGGCAGCGCGAGTTCAGCCGGATCGGCATTCTTCCACGCCGCCCAGTGCAGCCACACGATCCAGGTCGCGATCACGTCCTCGGCGACGTAACGCTTGATCGCCTGGACATCGCCATCACGCCAAAGCGCGCCGACGTCAGAACCGTGCACCGAGGTCTTCACCGGAATCTCGATAACCTCGCAGATCGCGGCGAGCGACTGCGTCCGCGACGAGCCATAACCCGCAAACTGATCCGCCAGATCGCAATGTGTCGTGTCATATCGCCCACACTGCGTTTGCCGGGCCAACCCTTCGAGATCGAAGATGCGATGGCGCATCGCCTGCAGGCGGAGCACCGGGTTGTCGAACCCGCGGCTGTTCCAGCCGATGCCGACCACCCCCGGCTCGAGACAGGCATCGACCTTGCGGTAGAACTCCCCCTCGCTGCCCTCCCGGCAAACGAGGATGTCCAACTTGAAGGTGTGGCTGCGATCCTTGTCGCGCGTGGCGCGCAGGAACGCCGCCGCCACCGGCTTGTGCTGCGGGATCGGTGGAAAGCTGCCATCCGCGGGCTCAGTGTCGACGATCGTCTCGATATCGTAGGCGACCACGCTGTCGGTCGGGTGATCATCGCGCGGTCGCTGTTGCCAGATGCCCATGTAAATCTGTCCTCAGGCTGATGTCTCACCGCCATGTGGCGGCAAGGATCGGTCCCGAAGGCGAAGGCCTGAGTGGGCCTTTTCCTGTCTTCAGAACCGATCGAACCAGCGCTCGCTGGAAGGGCGCCCTAGCGAAGCGATGGGCAAGACAGAGGACCCGCATCGCGGTCCGATCCGAGCCGCCGCAGCGGCGATTTCGCGCAGCTGCTCTCGGCAGCAAGCGGGCGGCCGGAAGGCCGGGCCTGGAGGTCTGCGTGAATCCGCTGATTCACGCAGAACGACCGAAATTATGCTTCGCGGAATTTCCGCAAGTTAATAGGGATGGTATGCACCCTATTAACGGTATTGCGCCTGAACTTTTCGACGGGCGATCCGCCCTGTCGGTTGCCACCCGCGTCCGAAACTACGGATTTGCGGGCGGCGGGCTCAAGCCCCTTTTCCACGGCTCGGTCAAAAAAGTTGTGATCGCGCTCCTTCGTGGGATGCGCCCAGCCTACAATGGAAGGTTCGTGCCCAATTCCGAGGAACCTGACCATGTCGATGCTCACCGCCATACTCGAAGCCGCCGCGCAATTGACCGGTATTACCGATCAAGAACTCGCCACCTGGCGGGAGCAGGCACTGGAAGATACTGGCGACGATTACCTCCGTCTGATCCGCGAACGCCAGCTGGCCAGCTGGACCGGATCGAGCACACCGATCAGCCAACAGATCAGCAACAGCGAGCAGCATCTCGACAAGCTGCTCGAAGGCGCGATGCCCGATCTGAGGAGGCTGCTGCCGCGCTTGTTCGCGATCGAAATCAAGCAACGACGCGTCGATCGCCTGAAGGAAGAATATGCCAGTCAGCGTGCGGGATCACTGACAAAATCGGACGGCGGGCTACACGTCGATTACGTCACCCTGATCAAAATGCTTCATGCGCTCGGCGCCGGGCCGTCAAAGGTTCGACAATGGGCGTACGAAGATCTGGTCATCATCGCCGATCTGGCTCGGTGGAAGGCAGCCGATCCGCGCTACGAGGACGGCGACAATCCGTGGGTCGCAATCCGGGCAGTCTATGCCGACCGAACCCTCGAAAAGGTTCCGATAGGCAAAAAGCCGTATTACAAGTCGACGCCGGGAACGCCGCCGCGTGAGCGGCCCGAAGAGGGGGCCATGAAATACTGGCGGTTCGGCAAAAGTGCGGCGCCGTCCGCGCCGGTTGTGATCGGCTCCGAGCCGACCATTGAACCCTGCGGCGACAGCGACCCTCAAATCGAAACGGAGGAGAACAGCGCTCCGACCACGCCGGCGGCGGCGGTCGCGTCTTCCACCGTCGTTGGTCCCGATGCGGCGCCGCCGCTTACTGAAACCCCAGATCGTCCTGATCTCGTCGCGAACCGACAAATCGCAGCTGCGCTACTAGCTGAAGGCCGCGAGCGGTTCGCCCGGACCGGGCAGTTATGGTATCGTCCCGCACCCGTCGAGAGCAAGGCGGGCGATGATGCTGAACCGGGAGTATCAACCGACCCAATCCTGCGGTCGGCTAAACGGGCCAGTGAGACTTTGCCCTCGACCCCGTTGCCGGTACCGGCGTCACCGCCGACGCCGTCGATCACGGATGGATGGCTGGCTACTGCACCACCTGCAGGGACACAATCCATAGCTGAACCAGCTGAGGTGGTGATCGATACCGACCACGACTTCGGCCTGCCCGACGATGTAACCCCCGAGGCCGCTCAGGCTTATTACGCCTTTTCAAAGCAGCTTGTGCTTGCCTGGGATGAATGGCGCGAGAAAATCTGGCCGTTCGCCAAGGCTGATCTCGCTGACCCAGCCTCCGTTGCCGCCATGGTCGCGGAGTTCGAGCGCGTCGAACGAGAGGCGACCTTGGACGAACTGAGCCAGAAATATCTCGAGGTCTTTCGCCGACGGGGCCTCGCCGACGCCAACGAGTTCCTCGTGGATCACTGTGCTCGCCGTATCATCCTGGAAGTCGCGACCGGCTATGATTACGAACGGCACCGGGAGAGGCTAGGCTATCCGCGTCCGTCTCAATGGAAATGAGGACGGTCCCCTAGCGCGGCGCGTTCGATCGATACCGCTGGGTAGCCATCGCATGGAATACAGAACGCACGCGCTTCATTCGATGAAACTGTGTTGACGATCCGGCAAATCGGTGGGACGTTTCCACGCAAGGGGAGGGATCTATGAAGCAGCCGATGAGTCTTTTGACACTTGCATCGATGACCGCTTTGATCGGTGCAGCGCCGGTTGTTGCTCAAACGGCTGCGGCGATACCCGTTGTTGAAGCGTCTCAACCTAGCCAGATTATCCTGCGCGGTCGGCTCAATCGGCTTCGGGCGAACGTCTATCGAGGTGTTCATGAGGGATGGCTGACTAGGGTAGATGCTGAGCGGTTGAACGCTGAGATGAGTTCGACTGATGCCGAGTTTCGTCGGATCAAAATGAGTGACGCACGATCGACTGGAACATCCAGTGTTGCACTTTATCGGCGCATGGATTCTATAGATGGATTGATGGAACAAAAGCGGCAGACGTCGAACTCGCGACGCTAACGGCCCGACTCGACGCCAACGTTACGGACGACTGCGCGCTTTTGCCAGTAAAGGTACGGGTATAGGTCACAGCAGGGGCAAATGGCCCACCGTGAAATCCGGAACCAACTAGTTATCTGCCCCGCACGGCACTTTACGCTACGTCGACCGGTGCTGCCCGAGTACGCGGCATACCCGCCGCTCGGATACGTCCAGCACCTCTTTCACCTGGTCGATACAGCGCCGGCGCCGCGTGGGGCTTAGAAGTTTCCCGTGCCGCCTCCTGCAGAATCAGCTTGTCCAATGTCAGGTCGGAGATCGCAGTCGCAGGTTCTCCTTCTCCAGATCCTTCATCCGCCGAGCCTGATCTGTCTTCAGCCCACCATATTCCTTGCGCCAGCGCTAATTGGTCTGCTCGCTAACCGCGATCCGCCGACACGCCTCGGCGGCCGTCCCGCCTTGGCCCGTACGATTTCGACTTCACGCAGCTTCCCGATGATCTCCTCGGACTTGTGCTTCTTGGCAGGCATTCGTCGTCCCTTCCTTGATCCAGACTCTCATAGTCGATGGACCGATGGACCACTCAGAAGGGGGCAGCTCGTTTTAGCGCTCCAAATCTCGGGTGACCATGAGGTGATGCGACACAACCGGATATAATCTGCCAAACCCGAGATGCTGTCTGCGCAGCAAAGCGTGATAGACTGAAAGGGGCCAGCAGATCAGCGGACAAACATCAGGGCCAGTGGATAAACCCCACGCCCAAAGGCCGGAGACATGACCGCACCGCGACCGTCGCCAAACCTATATCACCCTTGATCGCAGGGCGCCGTCCAGACATGACACAGCCACTGGAAGCGATCGAGACATGGCCGGTACCGGCAGCATTATCGCTTTAAGACCTCGGTCACGACGAACCCGGTCGATACGGCGCAAGCGCCAAGATCAACCATCTGACTATTGAGATAGTCCTTCTGGAATTTTCCTTTCAAGACCACTGTCTTCTTATTGAGGCCTCTGGTCTTTCCGGTAAAGAACCCCGGATTCTCAATGGTTAAGCAATCTGATTTGTAATCACTGACTTTAAACCCATTCCTACCAGACAGCATCCTACTCCTAAACTCGCTAAATCGAGCTTCCGACTGGTATAATATGTGGCTCTCTGGACCTATGTTCATATAGCCGCTCACAACGACGACCTTACCATCGTACTTATCGGCATTGGAGTTAAGCTCGCTCGGCGTCAACGAATTGAGATGATCCGCATATGCACATCCAGAAAAGATAGCCAATAGTGGCACTATAATTGTATTTTTCATTGTTATGGGACCTGGAATAAAGACTGTTCGTTATTCAAGTTCTGCTGCATCAGGCTGCTCTGACTTGCGCTCAGCGCACCACCAGGGAATCTAAACTGGAGCTGTCCACCTACGATTTCGTGCCATCCCACCTGTCCGTTCGAAACTGTCGCGTTGGGGAGGCCGGCCCTTAGCGGGTTTGTATCGCCGTAACCGCCGTTGCTCGCCGGATCATCGACCATTCCGTTCGATCGGTCAGGGCCCCCGTCGATGTGACCGTGTGCAACGGCCAGGGCACCCGCAGGAATTTTAGCGCTGACGGTGCTGCCAGTGCTCGTGCTGCCCGGTTTCGCTCCGGAAGCCGGCTGCACGACAGGCTTGCCATCAGGCCCCTTCACCACGAAGCCGAGCTTTTCGTTACTTCCCGATTTGGCAACCTGCGACTTTCCTGCGTCGACAGCCGCCCTCACGGCTGGGCTCGCTACGCTTGTCTGACCGTTGGAGTGTGCCGCGTTGAACGTGTCGGCCGTCATCATGCATTGGGGTATGTTCGAGCCTGTGATTGGCGTGCAGACCGTCTTCGTCCCAGTCGGATCGCCTCGATTCACCGGATCGTTTGCGACATAGGCATAGAGGTTGATCTGATCGTCATAGCCGATGGGGTCGGTCTGCAGGAACCGCCCGAGGGTGGGCGAGTACATGCGGGCCTTGTAGTAATAGATGCCGAGGTCGGTGAGCCAGGCTTGGCCGGTATACTGGTAGCGGCCCCAGTTGCCGGCCTGCGGGATGCCGTATTCATCATAGGCGTTGACGTTCGTGCGGTTGCCCCAGCAGTCGGCGGCGGCGATGATCGAGCCCTGATAATTGCCGTGGAGCACCTTGGTGCCGGCGCAGGTCATTGCCCCGCCCTCATCCTGCAGGATCGGCTCGTCGGCGCCCGGTCCCCAGGCAAAGCGGCGGCGGATGCTGCCGTTTGCGCCATCATATTCTACGACGGTGTGGTCACCGTCGTTGAGGAACTGAGTGTTGCCGTAAGTGGCGCTGGAGCTCTGCCACAGCCGTCCCAGCGGATCGTAGGTCAGGGTGGTGCCGCCCGCGCTCGTGGCGCTCACGAGGCGGTTCTCGGCATCATAGACATAGGACACCGTGCCGTCGCTGGTCAGGTTGCCATTGGCATCATAGGCGATGCTCAAGGTGCCGGCGCTGGTATATTGGTTGAGGCCGTTGACTGCATAGTTGCGGTTGGCCGCGACATAGCCGCTAAATTGGTAGTCGTCGTTTGCCCGCGAAACCGTCGCGATCTGCGAAGCGGGATTGAAAGTGAAGTTAGTCGTGACGTTCCCGGCGCCGCCCGCAAACATCTCGGTCTGCGACGACAGACGGCCGAGCAGGTCGTAGCCATAAGGCGTTGCGCTCGACGCCCGCGCCGTCGTCGTGCGTCGGCCGAGATCGTCATAGCTCATCCCGAAATACGGCACCGTGCCGGTAGCCGGGGTGTACCAGCTCGATCCCGTCATGCGCGCGCCATCGTCGTACGTAAAATCGAAATAGGTGCCATCGGGGTGTGTCAGGCGCGACCGGTTGCTTGCCGCATCGTAAGCATAGCTGAGCGTGCGCGATATGCCGCTCATGGTGGTGGTCGATGATGCCAGCCGGCCATAGCCGTCATAGGCGTTGCTGATACCTTGACCGCTCGTGCTGTCGAAGCGGGCAAAGGTCTGCAGCCCGCGAACATCATAGCCATAATAGACACCGTAGCCGGCGGCACCGCTTGCGGAGGTGGGCACCGATTTGACGAGCACGCGGTTGAGGTTGTCATAGGTGTAGGTCAGCGTCACCCCATCGCGCTTGCGCAAGGACGTGCGGTTGCCTCCGGCGTCATAGCCATAGGCCTCGTAATCGGTGCCGCTGACCTGGCCGGTCGTCGTCTTCGATGGAAAATTCCACTGGCTGAGCCGGTCGAACCCGTCATAAGTCAGCGAGGCGAGGTTGCCATTGGCGTCCCTGACCGAAGCCTGCTTGCCGTTGTTCGTGTAGGTATAGGTCACTACCAGATGTCCGGTTATGCCTACAGTAGCGTGACGGTGACGGGTCCGAACAGTTACAATCAGGTCTACACGATTTATCCCGCCAGTTCGGCTGGTCTCGGCAATCCCAATCTTGTCACGGCGGTAACCGACTCGATCGGTCGCACAACATCCTATCAGTATGATGGGAATTTCCGACTGACCCGGGTCACAGCGCCCGAGGGCAATTACACCGGCATCACCTATGACAATTACGGCAATGTCACTCAAAAGCTGAACCAGCCAAAGGCAGGATCCGGGTTGAGCGCGACAACGGAATCATCGGCGATTAACGCGAGCGATTGCGCCACGACGCGCGTGCTGTGCTTCCGCCCGGTCAGTCACACAGACGTGCTCGGCCGCACGACAGACTACACGTATGACATTGCGGGTCGGATGACGAGCGAGCTTGCGCCGGCGGATGCGAACGGGGTTCGTCGCGCGACCTATCTGGCGTACAATGGCGGATCCCTGACCGCGCCGGGCGAGGTGCGGGTGTGTGCTTATGGCGTGACCTGCGGCACGAGCGCCGAGTTCAAAACGACCTACTCCTATTTCGGTTACACCGCGTTGCCGTTGACCGAGACCCGCTACGATGGCGTGGCGGGCACGTCGCTGATGACGACTTATACCTATGACGCCGCCGGGCGTCGGTTGAGCGAGGACGGGCCGCGTCCGGGGACGGGCGACGCCAGATATTGGCGCTACGACGTGCTTGGGCGCAAAACCTGGGAGATCGGACCGGCCAACGCCAACGGCACCCGCCCGGCGACCCGCTACACTTACCGCAATTCCGACGACAAGATGACGTTGGCCGAGACAGGCGTGCTGCCCAACGAGATGAGCTCGACGTTCAACACGCCACCAGATGTCGTGCAGACGGTCACGGCTTACGACGCGAGGCGCAATCCGATACAGGCGATAACCACGGGCGGATCGGTGCAAAAAGCCCAGAGTGCCTCCTTCGACGATCGCGGCCGGCAAACTTGCTCGACAGTGCGGATGAACCCGGCGGTGTTTGGCAGCCTCCCCGCCGATGCCTGCGCGCTGGGCACACAGGGTACGCAGGGTGCGGACCGCATCACCAAGAACACCTACGACGCGGCCGATCAGCTGACGCTGGTGCAGAAGGCCTATGGTACGCCACTGCAGCAGAATTACGTGACCTACACCTACACGAACAACGGCAAGCAGGCTTCGGTCAGGGACGCCAATCGTTCGCCCTTGTCCCGACCACGACACCGCTGCATCATCGCACCCATGAGATCGGCGATCGCATCCGCACCCGAAAACCGCGTCAGGGGGTTCATCGCACCCCGCCCCCGTCGCGTCGGGCGATCCGCCCCGCAACCCACGGTCGCACCAAGGAAAAACCGCCCGCGCTATGACGGCGCATGGCGGGGTGCTCCAATGCCGCAAAAGGAGAAAGAGGAATCCACCCTCGATAAAACCAAACGGTGCGCCAGTGCTCAGCTTGGCCTGGATGATCTAGCGGCCGCAGGTGCGGGGTCTCGGGCTTCAATATTCTTGAAACACGCGGAAAGTTCGGGGGTGCGACGTCCGGAACATCAATTGCGAGCAGAGGTGCGAGTGCAGTATTCGGACAAACTAGGCTGCCCTTCCAAGTTCCGACGCTTGTCGGCAATCCGTTAACGGGTAGCCTTGCAGTAAGGGGGTCTGCCAGCGTAGCTCGTATCGTCGGCAGGGGCATCCCGGTTTTGGGATGGGGCTTGCTTGCCTATGACGCGGCCAAGATCGCGCAGTGCGTGGCGAGCGATGACTGACAAGTACGCTCTGTACCCTTTCCTCTTCCCCTTTCGATCGCGGCTTCAGCGCCGGCTTCGAGAGGAGCGAAAGAGCATCGATTTGGAGACCTTCGTTCAAGCTGGGCACCCCCAATAACCCTGGCATGATCCGGCCGGAGGTGATTCACTGCGCTTGGCAGGGAGGCGGCAGATGCGTCAGACGGGTTTATTCGGGCTATCGGATCAACTAAAGCGGTT
>NZ_CBCRXM010000013.1:0-93435 GCF_965137005.1 Sphingomonas antarctica
CGAGGCCGGTCGCGGGGAAAGACAGCGGGCGGTCGGCGATAGTGGGCCTGCTAGGAAATCAGCGGTTACAGCGCGGCTGTGGTCGCAAATGCTATTTCCACCCGCTATCACTATACCCCCCGGACTTGATCCGGGGTCCACCTCTCCACCGGAACAGGCCCAGCGATGATGGATGGATCCCGGATCAAGTCCGGGATGACGTTAGTGAGTGGGAGTAGCGGCCCGCCTCAACCGGTCGTTGATCGCTGCGCCCAAGCCCTCATCCGGCACCGGCGCCACCGCGATGCGCGCCTGCCCGCTGGCATCGGCCAAGTGCAGGAGATCGTAGAGTTTTGCCGCCGCCTCGACCGGATTGCCAGATGCGGACAGGGTTTCATCCCCGCCGACATTGCCAAAACCGATCAGGAACTCATCGGCACCAGCGGCGACCACGTCGAGCCGCAACGGCTTCGAAGGCGAATAATGCGCCGCCATCTGCCCCGGCGCGACGATCGCTTCTCCGCCCGTCAGCGCCCCCAATTCGATCGACCCCAGCCGCAGTACTTCGACCCGCCCGTCCACCACGCGCGCAATCGTGCTCTCGATGCCGACCTCGGTCGCGCCGCCATCCACCACCAGCGGCACCCGCCCGTCCAGACTCGCCACCACATGCTCCGCCCGCGTCGGCGAAATCCGTCCGCTGGCATTGGCCGACGGCGCGGCGAGCGGCTTGCCCACTGCGGCCAGCAACGCGCGCATCGCCGGATGCGCCGGCACGCGGATGGCCAATGTCGGCAACCCCGCCGTGACCAGGCTGGCGATCCCGTTGTCCGCCCGTGCCGGCAGCACCAGGGTCAGCGGCCCCGGCCAATGCGCCTCGGCCAGGCCGCGCGACACATCGTCGAACACCGCCAGCCGCTCCGCCGCCGCCAAATCCGGCACATGCACGATCAGCGGGTTGAACGCCGGTCGCCCCTTGGCCTGGTAAATCCGCGCCACCGCCGCGCCGTCGGTCGCGTCCGCCGCGAGGCCGTAGACCGTCTCGGTCGGCACCGCGACGGGCTGGCCATCCGCGATCAGGCGTGCGGCTTCGGCAATCGTTTCATCGTCGAAGGGCAGGACGCGGGTCATCGCGGCTGCCGCTATCACCCGCCTGGCGCATTGGGAACGCGCGTCGCCTAAAGCCCGTGATAGGCGCGGTACCAGCGTACGAAATTGGGGATGCCGACATCGATGCTGGTGGTCGGCGCGTAGCCCAGATCGTTGGCAATGGCGTCGATATTGGCGAAGGTTTCGGGGACGTCGCCGGCCTGGAGCGGCTGGAAATCGTACGTCGCCTTCACGCCCAGCGATGCTTCGATCAGGCCGATCATGTGCATCAGCTCTTCGGAGCGGTGGTTGCCGATATTGTAGAGGCGGTGGGGCGCAACCGAGCCGCCGGCTTTTTCCGCTCCATCGTCGGGCGGCGGGTTGTCGATGCAGGCGACGATCCCGGCGACGATGTCGTCGATATAGGTGAAATCGCGGCGCATCTTGCCGTCGTTGAACACCTTGATCGGTTCGCCCGCGAGGATCGCCTTGGTGAACAGCCACATCGCCATGTCGGGGCGGCCCCACGGGCCGTAAACCGTGAAAAAGCGCAGGCCGGTCAGCGGGATGCGGTAGAGATGGGCGTAGGTTTCGCTCATCAGCTCGTCCGCCTTCTTGGTCGCGGCATAGAGCGACATCGGGTGATCGACGCGCTGATCGACACTGAAGGGCAGAACCTTGTTGCCGCCATAGACCGATGACGACGACGCATAGACCATCGGCACTGCGGCATGCCGTGCGACCTCGAGCAAATTGAGGTGGCCGACGAGATTGGCCTGCACATAGGCGCGGGGGTTCTCGATCGAATAGCGCACCCCTGCCTGCGCGCCGAGGTGGAGGACGCCGTCGAATTTTTCGCCCGCCAAGGCTGCGTCGAGCGCGGCGTGATCGGCGAAATCGATCTTCTTGAACGCGAAGTTGGTCTGTTCGAGCGATTTCAGCCGCGCCTGCTTGAGCGTCGGATCGTAATAATCGTTGATATTGTCGATGCCGAGAACGCTGTCGCCGCGCGCCAACAGGACGCGGGCGACGCTGGAGCCGATGAACCCGGCCGCGCCGGTGATGAGGATACGCATAACGGCTCCTATGCTTCGGTAAGGGTTGATGCCCGCTTAGCGGCGGCGGGAATGCCGTGGATCAGCGCATCGGCGATGCGTTCGGCGGCGCGACCGTCGCCATAGGGGCACTGGCCGGTCGCGGAGGGCGGGTTGGCGAGCATTTCCGTCGCCGCACTGACGATGGCGGCCGGGTCGAGTTTGGTCAGGCGGGCGAGGCCACAGTCCACGCCTTCGGGGCGTTCCGTCGTTTCGCGCAGTACGAGAACCGGCGTGTTAAGCGCGACCGCTTCCTCCTGCACGCCGCCGCTGTCAGTCAGCACCAGCGATGCACGATCGAGCAAGGTCACGAATGCGGCATGGTCGAGCGGATCGGTGACCACCAGATTCGCGACGCCGAGCAGCCGCGCCAGATCGTCCGAAGCCGCGGCGTTGGGGTGACGCACCATCACGACCAGCGCACCGCTGTCGCGCGCCATTTTCTTGAGCGCGGTGACGATCGCATGCAGCGATTTGGCGTTCTCGCGCCGGTGCGCTGTGGCGAGGATCAGCGCGCGGCCATCGGCGGCGGCGAGGATCGGTTGCGCGGCGGCGGCCAATTCTGGGTCGAGCGCCACCCGCGCGCGGACTGCGGCGAGTGCATCGACGATGGTATTGCCGGTCATCAGCACGGTTGCCGGATCGATGCATTCGCGACCGAGCGCCGCAGCCGCAGCCGGTGTCGGCGCGAAATGCAGCGCCGAATAGTCGGCGATGGCGCGGCGGTAATGTTCTTCGGGCCAGGGGTGTGCGGTGTTGCCGCTGCGCAGGCCAGCTTCGACATGCGCCACGGGGATTTGGCGGTGGACGGCGGCGAGCGCGCCGGCATGCGCGGTCGCGGTGTCGCCCTGCACCACGACCATGTCGGGTCGGACCAGTTCGAGCGCATCGCCGATCGACAGCAGTAGCGAGGCATGCAGCGCATCGAGTGAATCGTCGCGACGGATCAAATCGAGCTGCAGATCGGGTCGCAACCTGTGCAGCGCCAACACCTGCTCCAACAACACATCATGCTGTCCCGTCGCCAGCGTCTGGACGACTATCCCTGCCCGCGCCTGCAGCGCCCGCACCACGGGGATCAGCTTGATCGCCTCCGGCCGTGTGCCGAAGATGACGAGGATGCGCTGGCTCACAGGCTCCAGCGGTTGGCGAGCGGACGGTCCGCCCAGATGTTCTTGAGGTCCGCGACCAGCCCGCCGACATTGGTCAGTTTGGTGATCGCCTCGGTATCCATCGCCGCATATTGTTCGTGGCCAACGGCGCAGACGACGAGGTCATAGCGGCCCTGCAACGCGTCGGCTTGTATCGATGCGCCATATTCGTGGCTGAACTCCACCGGATCGGCGAGTGGATCATGCAGCGTCACGTCATGGCCAAGGCGCTTAAGCCGGTTGACCACGTCGATCACCTTCGAATTGCGGATGTCGGGAACGTTTTCCTTGAACGTCAGCCCCATGACCAGAGCCGTGCCGGCCTTGCCGCGTTTGTCGTGCAGCGTTTCCGCTACCCATGCGCCCATACCGTCGTTGATCGCACGACCCGACAGGATCACGCGCGGCTCGATGTCATGTTCGGTCGCGACATGCGCGAGATAATAGGGATCGACGCCGATACAGTGGCCGCCGACCAGCCCGGGTTTGAAGTCGAGGAAGTTCCACTTGGTCCGTGCCGCGGCGAGGACATCCCACACCGATAGATCGAGCTGGGCGAAAATCTGGGTGATTTCGTTAACGAAAGCGATGTTGATGTCGCGCTGCGCGTTTTCGATAACCTTGGCGGCTTCGGCAGCCTTGATCGACGCGGCGCGGAAGGTGCCGCCGCTGGTCACCGCCGAATAGATCGCATCGACACGGTCGAGCGTTTCGGCGTCCTCGCCGCTGATAACCTTGGTGATACGATCGACGGTATGTTCGCGGTCGCCCGGATTGATGCGTTCGGGCGAGTAGCCGAGGACGAAGTCCGGGCCGCGTTTGAGGTCGCCGACGCGTTCCAGTTCGGGGCCGCACAAATCTTCGGTCACGCCTGGATAGACCGTCGATTCATAGACGATCACGGCGCGCGAACCTTTGGCGACAAGCTCCGCTACGGTGCGCGTCGCCGACATGACGGGGCCAAGGTCGGGACGGCGCAAGCGATCCACCGGCGTCGGCACGGTGACGATGTACGCGTCATAGCCTTTACATTCGGCAGGGTCGGCGGTGAGCGTCAGCGTCGTTGCGGCCAGTCGCGGCGCGTCGATCTCGCCGGTGCGGTCATGCCCGTCGCGCAATTCGGCAATTCGGCCCTGATCGATGTCGAGCCCCACGGTCTCGAAAGACTTGGCGAGCGCCACAGCCAGCGGCAGGCCGACATAGCCCAATCCGACGACGACAATGCGCGGCTTTGCTTCGGTCACGAAATCCCCCTTGGTCGCCAACGCCCTATGCCGTGACGGTTACGCCTCCGTAAACCCCGTCAGGTGGACAAAAACCACCGCTCCGCCCCTTCGAGACCGATTGCGGTCAGGACGCCGCTGGCAAAGGCGCCGGTATCGATGCCGATGCGGTTCGATCGTTCATCGACCGCACCGGTGATCGAATGGCCGTGGACGACCATCGCGCCATGATCGCGCGCGTCCTCGAGGAATTCGCGGCGGATCCAGCGCGTGTCTTCGCTCGACTGTTCATTACGCGGGATGCCCGGGCGAATTCCGGCGTGGACGAACAAATAATCGCCCTCGAGGATCGTTTCCTCGAACCCGCGCATGAACTCGATATGCGCGGCGGGCACATGCTTGCGGGTCAGCGCAACGAGTTCGGGCAACCCCGCCTCGTCATATTCCGCTTCATCGACGCCATAGCTCAGCAAGGTTTCGCGGCCGCCGATGCGCGAAAACATGCCGGCGGTGCGCCGATCGCCGTCCCATGTGCGGATCAGTACTTCTTCGTGATTGCCCATCAGCACGCGGCATTTGCCATCGGCGCATAATTGCATCGCGCGCTCGACCACCCCCGCCGAATCCGCACCGCGATCGACCAGATCGCCGAGCAGCACCAGATGCGTGTCCGCCGCGCCGCGCTGGCCGTCGTCGGCACGGATTTTCGCGAGCAATTCCTCGAACAGGTCCAACCGTCCGTGGACGTCGCCGACGGCATAGATCCGCTGTCCCGCAGGCAGCGCGTGCGCGCGGGGCTCCGGCCGGGAGAAAAGTCGTTTGAAAACCATGATGCGCGGGCGCCCTAGCGCAAAAATGCTGAACCCGCGATTATGCCGCTTCGCGGCTCAGCAAAGTTTCGGGGCGAATGCCCAGGCGTTGCATCTGCGCGCGGACGCGCGGCCAGGTTTCGCTGAGAAATTGGGCGCGCTGATCACCGCGCAGCTGGTCGAGTGCGCCATCGGCGACGAACATGCCGACGCCGCGCCGGACGGTGACGTACCCATCATCCTGCAACGACTGATAGGCCTTGGCGACGGTCAGCGGATTGGCGCCGTGTTCGGCGGCAAAGGCGCGTACCGAAGGAAGTTGATCGCCTTCGACGAAGTCGCCTTCGAGGATCGCAGCGGCGAGCAGATTGCGCAGGCGCAGGTAAACGGGCTCACCGGAGTCGGAAACTGTCATGCAACCCTAATACACTAACACAGGCGTTTGTCACCCCCAGTGTCGCACAACCAATTCTATCGGTGGCCGTGGCCGATCTTCGAGCGGGGCGCCCGTCGTGCCGATGAAAAGGAAACCCGCGATCCGTTCGCCAGCTTCACCGATACCGGCAGCGACGATGGGTGAAAACGCCGCCCAGCCGGTGATCCACGCCGCGACGAAGCCGAGGGCGTGGGCGGCATGGAGCAGGTTCATACACGCTGCGCCCGCGGACAATTCCTGTTCCCACAACGGCACGCGGCTGAGCGCGTCGGGCGCCGACATGACCGCGATCAGCATGGGTGCGTCGTGCGCGAATGCCGTCAGCTTGCCGAGATCGACACCCTCCGCCGCGGCGCGTTCGGCGCGGAAGGCATCGGCGAGCAACGTGGCGAATTTCTCACGGTCGTCGATGATAACGAAGCGCCACGGCACCAGTTTCTTGTGATCGGGCGTCCGCGCCGCGATCGTCAGGATCGTATCGAGCTGGGCTGAATCGGGTCCGGGTGCGACCATGTCGCGCGGTTTCCCCGAACGGCGGGTGGTCAGCAGACTAAGCGGTGACGACAAATCGTTGAGCATGATGTGCAGCTAGGCACGCAACCCCTGTTGCACAACGCAGCACGCGCTATGGCGAGCGGAATGCTTTCACTCCTCCTGGCGCTCACCGCCCCCGCTGCCCCCGATCCGCTCGCCATCGCCGACGCCCGCGTGGCGCAGGTGTCGTGGCGGCTGCAAACGGCCAATGTCGCTTTGTGCCCGCAACATGCGCCCTTGCCCGGCCTGTCGCTCCAGATGCGCGATCAATATGGCCCGGCGGATCGCGCCGCCACCGGCCTCGGCGACCGCCCCACGCTTAGCGCGGTCGTCCCGGGAAGCGCCGCGGCGCGCGCCGGGCTGAAGGTCGGGGATGCGCTTGCGGGGATCAACGGTACAGCGACGCCGGTCGCGTCCGACAAGGGGGCAACCTTCGCCACGGTCGGTCGCGCGGACGCCCAGTTGGCGGCGGCGCTGGCCAAGGGCGACGCTATGATCGTTTTCGGCGATGGGCGCAGCGTCACCCTCACGCCGGATCAAGGCTGTGCGTCGGAGGTGCAGTTGCTCCCGCAGAAAGGGCTGAATGCCGGTGCCGACGGGCAGATCGTCCAGATCGGCGGCAAGCTGTACGACTTTGCGGCGAATGACGACGAGTTGGCCGCAGTCATCGCGCATGAATTGTCCCACAATTTCCTCGGTCACCGCAATCAGCTTGACGAAGCGGGCGTTTCGACCGGGCTGTTTTCGGGGCTGGGCAAGAATGGCGCGAAGCTGCGTCAGATCGAGTTCGAGGCCGACCGCCTGTCGGTGTGGCTGGTGGCGCGCGCCGGCTATCGGGTCGACGCGCTGCCGCCGTTTTGGGCGCGGTTGGGACAGCGCGCCGGGATCCTGATTTCCGACGGGACGCACCCCGGGTTCAAGGAGCGCGTTCGCCGGATCGAAGCGGCGGTCGCCGAAGTCGCAACACAGCGCGCGGCGGGCCAACCCCTTATTCCGCCGGTGCAATAACCCCTTCCCTTCGCTCGATTCGCCGCTAACTCTCCCGCCATATCAAGGCGCGCCCGCCAGAGGTGCGCCCAAAGGGAGTTGTTACAGGGCATGGACACGCCAACCGTGGATTCGCCGGTCGAACCGGATATCAGCCACACCAATCCGGCATCGCAGGAAACCTGGTTCGGGCATCCGCGACAACTCGCCCGGCTGTTCACGACAGAGGCGATGGAGCGATTCGGCTATTACGGCATGCGCGCGTTGCTCACGCTGTATCTCGCGCAGCATTTCCTGTTTTCCGATACGACGACCACCGGACTGTATGGCGGGTTCACCGCGTTGGTGTATTTGACGCCGCTGATCGGCGGATTGATGGCCGACCGGTTCCTCGGCGCTAAACGCTCGGTCAAATTCGGTGCGATCCTGATGAGCCTCGGCTATCTGACGCTGTGCTTCGGCGGTCAGCCGGCCAAGCCGTTCGCGACGATCGACGGGGTCCGCAGCGAAATTACCAACCAAGGTACCGGTGAAGCGCGCAAGCAATTCGTCGCGGGTGCCGATGGCCAGCCGCTGCAGATCAAGGGCAATGACGACAAGTCGGTCTCGCTTCTGCGCGCGGATGGCAGCGAAGCGCGGCGCATTGCCGATGGCGGGTTCAAACCCGATGGCGAGCGCAACCCGACCAGCGTGTTCCTGCTGCTCATCGGCCTCGCCTTGGTCGTTATCGGCAACGGTTTCTTCAAACCCAACATCTCGACGATCGTCGGCTCGCTTTATGCGCAGGGCGACCGCCGCCGCGATGCGGGTTTCACCATCTTCTACATGGGCATCAACCTCGGCTCGCTGTTCTCCCAGATCCTGTGTCCGTTGCTCGCGGTCGGCATGGGCAGCTGGGGCGGCCTCGGCTGGTGGGCGGGGTTCGCGCTGGCGGCAGTCGGCATGCTGATTTCGTGGCTGCTGATCCAGTTCGACGGCGGCAAGCTCGACGGCTTCGGCGATCGTCCGGCCGATGCGCCGACCAATCGTGACTTCGTCATTTATATCGGCGCGGTGCTGGCGATCCCGGTCGTGTGGTTCCTGTTCACCAACTTGATGAGCTATGTCCGTCCCGCCGCCGGTTCGGGGATGATCGGCTATTTCATGACGCTGCCGATCATGGGCAAGATCATGTTCGGCACGTTCCTGATCAGCGTCCCGGGCATCCTGATCTGGTCGTACATCAAGGGGACCAAGCAGGAATTTCAGATGATGCTGGCGGCGATGGTGCTCATCACCTTCAACACCGTGTTCTGGACGTTGTTCGAACAGGCGGGGTCGAGCCTGACGCTGTTTGCCGATCGCAACACCGACCTCAGCGTGTTCGGGCTGTTCTCGATCTCGGCGGGGCAAACCCAGTTTTTCAACGCCGCTTTCATCGTTCTCCTCGCGCCGCTCTTCTCGATCATGTGGAACGGCATGGCGCGGCGCGGGATCGAGCCGACCATTCCGATCAAGTTCGCCATCGCACTTATGGGCGTCGGCGCCGGCTTCTTGTTCCTCGTCTGGGGCGCGAGTTTTGCCGGTCCGGACTTCAAGGTCGGGCTGTGGTGGATCGCCGGACTTTATTTCGTCCATTCGGCGGCCGAATTGTGCATCTCGCCCGTCGGTCTCAGCATGATCACCAAGCTCAGCATCGCGCGCATCGTCGGGTTGATGATGGGCGTGTGGTTCCTGTCGATCGCGGTGGCGCAATATGTCGCCGGGTTGGTGGCACAAGTCGCCAGTGTCGAGACTGTTGGCGGACAGGTGACCAATTTAAAGGTCAGCCTCGACACCTATGTCGGCGTGTTCACCACCATTGGTTGGGTCGCGGTTGCGATCGGGGTCGTGCTGTTTGTCCTCGCCTGGCCGCTGAAGCGGCTGATGCACGGAGTGAAGTGATGCGGTTAGCCTGGGCCCTTATTCCTGCCATCGCGCTGGCGGGTTGCGCGACCAACGAACATCCCAAAACGGCGTCGGCGTCCACGCCATCAAAGCCGTTCGACTGGAACCCCGACCCGTTTCCGTCGACCTACAAGCCGTATCCGTCGCGCCCCACGATCGTGCGCAATGCGACGATCTATGATGGCGAAGGTGGACGGATCGAGCATGGCTCGGTGGTTATGGCCGATGGCAAGATCGTCGCCATCGGCGGCGCCGACCTCGCGGCGCCGGCGGGGGCGGATGTCGTCGACGGCACCGGCAAATGGGTGACGCCCGGGATCATCGACATCCATTCGCACCTTGGCGACTATCCTTCACCCGGGGTCGAAGCGAATTCGGACGGGAATGAAGCCACCGGTCCGGTGACGTCGCAGGTCTGGGCCGAACACAGCGTCTGGCCGCAGGACCCGGGGTTCAGCCGCGCGCTGGTCAATGGCGGGGTCACGACGCTCGAAATCCTGCCGGGCTCGGCCAATCTGTTCGGCGGCCGGTCGGTGGTCGTGAAGAACGTCTATGCCCGCACGCAGCAGGGGATGAAGTTTCCCGGCGCGCCTTACGGCCTGAAAATGGCGTGCGGCGAGAATCCGAAGCGCGTTTATGGCAGCCGCAACCAGATGCCGTCGACGCGCATGGGCAATATCGCGGTCGACCGGCAAACCTGGGCCAAGGCGGTCGAATATAAGCGCAAGCGCGAAAAGGACCCGCTGGGCACCCCGCGCGACTTGCAGATGGATACGCTGGCCGCAGTGCTCGACGGCAAGATCCTGGTCCAGAACCACTGTTATCGCGCCGACGAAATGGCCAATGTGATCGATATGTCGAAGGAATTCGGCTATCATGTCAGTGCGTTCCACCACGCGGTAGAGGCTTACAAGATCGCCGATCTGCTCAAGGCCAACGGCATTTGCGCGGCGATGTGGGCGGATTGGTGGGGTTTCAAGATGGAGTCCTATGACGCCATCGACGAGAATTTGCCGCTGGTTCACGCCGCGGGTGCGTGTGCGATTACGCATTCGGACGATCCCAACGGCATCCAGCGGCTGAATCAGGAAACTGCCAAGGCGCTGGCGCATGGCCGTCGCGCGGGCATCCAGATCGCCGATGAGGTCGCGTGGACGTGGATGGCGATCAACCCGGCCAAAGCGCTGGGCATTGCCGACAAGGCTGGCAGCTTGAAGCCCGGCAAGATGGCCGACGTCGTGCTGTGGAACGGCAATCCGTTGAGCGTTTACACCCGCCCCGAACATATCTGGATCGATGGTGCGACGATGTACGATGCCGACAATCCGCGGATGCGCCCGGTGAGCGATTTCGAGCTGGGCCAGACCGGTGAAGGAGACACGAAGTGAAGCGGCTCCTGCTCGCCACTGCGGCGCTTTTCGCCGCACCGCTCCACGCCGAAACTGTTGCGATAACCGGCGCAACGATTGCCACGGGTGAGGAAGTCGCGCCGTCGCAAGGCAATGTCGTGATCCGCGACGGCCGCGTCGTTGGTATCGGCAATGTCGCCGTCCCCGCCGGAGCCCGCATCATCGACGGCACCGGCAAATGGGTTTCGCCGGGCATCGTCGCGGGCTTCACGCGGCTCGGGCTGGTCGGAGTCGATGCGGTCGACGAGACCAACGATGCGTCGGCGCGCACGTCACCCTTTTCCGCGAGCCTCGACGTATCGACCGCGATCAACCCGCGCGTCCCCGCTATTGCGGTCAGCCGCGCGGCAGGCGTCACCCGCGCGATCGTCGCGCCCGAAGCCGCAAGCGCGATGTTCGCCGGACAAGGCGCCTTGATCGATACCGCCAGCCGCACCGACATCGTCGACAAGGCCCGCGCATTCCAGTTCGTCGAGTTTGGCGAAAACGGCGCGCGCCGCGCGGGTGGCAGCCGCACCGCCGCGCAGGCATGGTTCCGCAACGCCCTCGAACAGGCACGCAGTTTCGCGCGCAACCCGGCGAGCTATGACGGCAATTCGAAGGACGCGCTGCTCAACCGCAGCGATGCCGCCGCATTGGTGCCGGTGATCGAGGGGCGGCAGCCGCTTTACGTCCATGTCGAGAGCGGGCCGGATATCCTCCAGATGCTGTCGCTCAAGCGGGAGTTTCGGGCGCTGAAGCTGGTCCTTGTCGGGGTCAGCGAAGGATGGACCGTCGCGCGTGAAATAGCGGCGGCTGGCGTGCCGGTGATCGCCAGCCCGACCAACGATCTGCCCGCGTCGTTCGAAGCGCTGGCCGCGACCCAGTCCAATGTCGGTCGCCTGCGTGCGGCGGGCGTCGAAGTCGCCATCGGCATGATCGACGACGACGATGCACGCCAGGCGCAGCTCAGCATGCAGCGGGCGGGCAATCTGGTCGCGCTGTCGAAAGTGCCGGGCGCGACCGGGCTCAATTGGGGTCAGGCATTCGCCACGATCACGAGCGTTCCCGCGCGCATCGCGGGCATGACCGATGTCGGCACGCTCAAGCCCGGCGCGCGCGACGTGGTGATGTGGTCGGGCGATCCGCTCGAGCTATCGACGCTGGCCGAACGCGTGTGGATCGACGGCGTCGAGCAGCCGATGGAAACGCGCCAGTCGCGCTTGCTGAAGCGCTATCTGACGCCACAGGAAGGTGCGATGCCAAAGGCTTACGACCGCTAGGCGGACCAAAACTCGTCACCCTGACGAAAGTCAGGGTCCATTCGCCCTCTGCCCTGATCGAGAGCGAATGGACCCCGGATCAAGTCCGGGGTGACGAGGGCTTCGGCCTTGACCGCGCCCATGACTTGGCCCCTACTCTCGCCAGGAGAGACCAATGCTCAATTTGATCCTCGCACTCGCCGCGTTCGTCGGCACGCATTTCGCCATGTCGCATCCGTTGCGTGCGCCCCTCGTCGCGCGACTGGGGGCAGGTGGCTTTCTCGGCCTTTACTCGCTGGTCGCGGCGCTGACGCTTGGTTGGGCGGCGGTCGCCTTTCGCGCCGCACCCTATGGCGATCCGTTATGGGCCGCGTCCGACGCCCTGTGGTGGGTCTCGACCGTCGTCATGTTGCTCGCCGCGATCCTGCTGGTCGGCAGTTTCTTCGGTAACCCTGCCTTGCCCGGCCCGCAGAGCACGGCGCCCATTCCTGCCGCGCGCGGCGTATTCGCCATCACCCGCCACCCGATGATGTGGAGCTTCGCGCTGTGGAGCCTTGCGCACGCGCTGGTCAGCCCGCGCCCCGCCGTGCTGGCATTGAGCGGCGCGATTGCCGTTCTTGCGCTCGTTGGCGCTAACCTGCAGGACGGCAAGAAGGCCGGACTGCACGGCGAACGCTGGCGAGACTGGACCGGGCGGACCAGCTTCGTACCTTATGGTCGTGGCTGGGCCTGGCCGGGGCTGGTCGCCAGCGTCGGCGGCGTCGCATTATGGCTGGTCGCGACATGGGTGCACCCGTTGCTGGGTGCGCCGGCCGCCGGGATCTGGCGCTGGCTTAGCGCCTGACCGTCGCCATGCCGCGCGCATTATAGCGGTCACCCGACGTCCCGCCGCGCGGGCTGGCGGTATCGAGCGCGGCGAGATCGTCGGCGGTCAGTTTGACGTCCGCCGCACCGACCGAATCCTCCATCGTGGCGCGGCGTTTGACTCCCGGGATCGGCACGATGCCATCGCCCTGCGCCAGCAACCACGCCAGCGCGACCTGCGCCTTCGACGCTCCGTGTTTGTCGGCAACCGCGCCGATCGCATCGACGACCTTCAGATTCTTCGGCAGGTTTTCCGCCGAATAGCGCGGGTCGTTGCGGCGCCAGTCGTCGGCAGGGAGGTCGTCGAGGCTGGTGATCCCGCCCGCAAGGAAACCACGACCGAGCGGCGAATAGGGCACGAAGCCAATGCCGTTCTCGCGGCAGATGTCCAAGATCTCGTCCTCGACGTCGCGTTCCCACAGCGAATATTCGCTTTGTAGTGCGGTGATCGGCGCGGCCTTGGCGGCGCGGCGCAGCGTGTCGGGGCCGGCTTCGGACAAGGCGATGTGGCGGACCTTGCCTTCCTTTACGAGCTCCATCATCCCGCCGACCGTTTCCTCGATGGGGACGTTCGGATCGACGCGGTGCTGATAGAACAGGTCGATCGTGTCGATGCCGAGACGTTTGAGCGACCCTTCCACCGATGCCCGGGCATTGGCCGGTGACCCGTCAACCCCGGTGATCTGATTACCATCGAATTTGAAACCGAATTTCGTGGCGATAATCAATCCGTCGCGCTTGCCCGCGATTGCCCGGCCGACCAGTTCTTCATTGGCGAACGGGCCATAGATTTGCGCGGTGTCGAAGAACGTCACGCCCAGGTCGATGGCGCGGTGGATCGTCGCAGTGGCCTCTCCGACATCGGCATGTGCGCCGTAGGTGATGTTCCCGCCCGCCTCGATCATCGGCATGCAGCCGATGCCGATGGCCGACACGGTCAACCCGTTGCCGAGTTCGCGATACTTCATGCTGCTTCTCCCATCGTCCTGGTTTGCCGGGCGACTGCGCCCGTCACCGCCACGTCCCACATGACATTGCCCAATGTCCGGAAGATGTCGGGTAAGGTCTCGACAGCGATCAACAACGCCAGCGGTTCCACCGGCACCCCGAGAATGAGGCAGAGCGGACCGATCGAGGTGACGAAGCTGACTTGCCCGGGCAAGCTGACCGCGCCCATCGAGGTCAGTACCGCGGCGAAAATCGCCACGGCATATTGTGCCGCCGTCAGGTGAACCCCGAACCAGTTGGCGACGTAAAGCGCGACGGCGAGGTTCATCGCCGGGCCCGTCGCCCGCAGCAAGGCCACCGCCATCGGCAAGGTGATTTCGGCGGTCGCCGGCTGCACGCCCAGCCCTTGCGATTTGTTGAGCATGATCGGCAGACAGGCAAGCGAACTCTGCGTCGAGATCGCCAGCGCCTGGACCGGCGCAATGGCCTTTACATAATCGCCGAACCGCCAGCGCGCGGCAAACACCGCGACCAGATAGGCGATCAGCGATATGACGATCCCGACGCTCGCGACCGTGGCGACATAGTGGAACAGCGCCCCAAGCGCGGCCAGACCGCTGCGCGCGCCGACGACGAACGCCAGCGCGAACACGCCGATCGGCGCGAGGCGCAACACCCAGTCGATGACGATGACCATCGCATCGGCGATGGCCGAGAAGAACCGCGACAACAGGGCGCGCGGCTCGGCCGGCAAGCGGGTGATCGCAAAGGCGAAGACCAGCGTGAACACCAACAGCGGCAGGATCGCATCGCTGGTTGCCGCCGCGAGCGGATTGGTCGGAACGATCGATTTGACGAAATCCACGAATGGCGGCGGCGGCGTAACCGTGCCCGTGGTGGTCAATGCGCCCTTCAGCGCATCCGCCGCCGCGACCGGCATCGGCACCAGCGCCAGGAATGTCGGCATCAACACCGCCCCGAGGATCGCGCTGAAACTCATGACGCAGACGATCCAGAGCATCGCCCGGCCGGCGACTGCACCCGCGCGCGCGGCTTCTGCAGTCTGGGCGATGCCCGTGATCAGCAGGGCGACCACCAGCGGCACGATCGTCATGCGCAGCCCGTTGAGCCACAAGGCGCCAACGGGATCGGCGATGTTGGCCGCGCCGGTCGCAAATCCGGGCGCGAACGAACTGGCAAGCAGGCCCAGGCCCAGACCGATAATGAGCGCGACGAGGATGCGGGTGGCGTTGGACATAATCGCTTTGCTAAGCGTCTCGGCTTCGCCGTGGAAGTGGAATAGATCGGTGACGACGGCGACGAGGAGGAGAATAGCTTGGGCCAGCGCAATTATTTCGGCACCGACGGCATTCGCGGGCGCACCAACACCAGCCCGATGACTCCGGAAATTGCGATGAAGGTCGGCCAGGCAGCGGGTACGTATTTCCTGCGCGGCGACCACCGGCATCGCGTGGTGATCGGCAAGGACACGCGGCTCAGCGGCTATATGGTCGAAAATGCGCTGGTCGCTGGCTTCACGTCGGTCGGCATGGACGTCGAACAATTCGGGCCGATGCCGACCCCCGGCGTCGCGATGCTCACCGCGTCGATGCGCGCGGATCTGGGCGTGATGATCTCGGCCAGCCACAATCCGTACTACGACAATGGCATCAAGCTGTTCGGTCCCGACGGGTACAAATTGTCGGACGAGGCCGAGGCGAAGATCGAGGCGATGATCGATGCACCGCCGCGCCTTGCCGCGTCATCCGATATCGGTCGTGCGCATCGTGTCGACGATGCCAAGGGCCGCTATATCCATCATGCCAAGGCGACGTTTCCGCATCATCTGCGCCTCGACGGGCTCAAGATCGCGCTCGATTGCGCCAATGGCGCGGCGTACAAGATCGCCCCCACCGCCTTGTCCGAATTGGGTGCCGAACTGGTGTGCATCGGCGTCGATCCCAATGGCCGCAACATCAACGACAATTGCGGATCGACCGCGCCGATGACGCTACAGGAAACGGTCGTCGCGTCGGGTGCGCAAATCGGCATCGCGCTCGACGGCGACGCCGACCGGCTGATCGTTGTCGATGAGCGCGGCAAGGTAATCGACGGCGACCAGCTGATGGCGTTGATTGCCGGCAATTGGGCGCGCGACGGGCGCCTCATGGGTGGCGGGCTGGTGACCACCGTAATGTCGAATTTGGGCCTGGAACGCTATTTGCAGGGCAAGGGCTTGGGCCTCGAGCGCACCGGGGTCGGCGACCGCTATGTCCTCGAACGCATGCGCAGCGGCGGGTTCAATGTCGGCGGCGAACAATCGGGTCACATCATCCTCGGCGATTACGGCACCACTGGCGACGGGCTGGTCGCGGCGCTCCAAGTCCTTGCCGCCTTGGTCGAGGTCGGTCGCCCGGCGAGCGAAATGCTCCATCTGTTCGATCCGGTGCCGCAATTGCTCAAGAACGTCCGCTATGAACGGGGTGCCAAACCGCTCGAGAATGCGCAGGTGCGCGCCGCTATTGCGGATGCCGAAGCCGCATTGACGGGCAGTGGCCGACTGGTGATCCGTGCATCGGGTACCGAACCCTTGATCCGGGTGATGGCCGAGGGCGACGACGCCACCCAAGTCGAACGCATTGTCGACGGTGTATGCGCGGCGGTCGCCGCCGCCGGCTAACAGCCGTTCACGTCCGTTTCGGCGGTAACCATGAATCGCGGTCGATTTAAGAGTCGAAACAGGCTATAAGCCTCGAATTCTAGGGGATTTAGCAGTCGAGGCAGCGGTTCGTTACGGTCAATTGTACCGCAATGAGACACGTTTTCGCCAAATTGCGCATCATTGTGGTTCTACGGGGGAACTTTCATCCCATGTGAACCATTACACTCTTATAACAAAACTAATGCAGGCAAAGGTTTATCGCCGGAGCCGCCTCGGGATTGCAAATACATGTTGAAACAGCTCGCGGCTTCGCATTTTGCGAAGACCCTCGCCCTGTGCGTTTGCCCGATCGTGACCGCAGGGGTGGTCGCGGTCAAGGAACCGCACGTTCGGCGGATGATCCACAAGGCGACGGGCTCTGCTCCCGAAAAGGTCGGGCGTCATAGGGCAGCGCTGTCTGCTGTCTCGCTTCCGCCGTGCACGCCGGTCGGGCCATTTGCGACCTTGCCGCGTGTGTCAGCCGCGCTTCCTGCTGCCGTTGGACTTCCTGGCGAAGGCGCCCAATTGACCCCCACGGCGGCATCCGCGCCGGAAGCGGTGGGCAGCGCGTTCAACCCTGGCTTTGGCTCGCCGGGCGGATTCGTATTCAACCCGAGCGGCCCGTCCGGCGGCGGCGGGGTTATTCCTCCGACGTTTCCCGGTGGCGGCACGTCTCCGACGAGCCCGGTATCGGGTGTGCCCGAGCCCGAAACATGGGTCCAGATCTTGGCTGGCCTCGGCCTCGCCGGCGCTGGGATCCGCGTGCTCCGCGCCCGTAAAGAACTGGCCAAAGCCTGACTTTCATCCGCGCGGCGCGCTCGCTATGGCGGCGCGATGCTGGAAATGCGTCCCGATTGCGAGTTGTGCGGTCGCGACCTTTTGCCCGGCGATGATGCGTTGATCTGCTCGTTCGAATGCACGTTCTGCACCGGTCACGCTCTGACCGCCTGCCCGAACTGTGGCGGCGATCTGCAGCGACGGCCGACGCGCCCGGAACCCATGCTAACCAAATATCCAGCTTCTGTGGTGCGTAAGTACGCCGCATGACGCCGCGTATCCTCATTATCGCCGGATCGGATTCGGGCGGCGGCGCGGGGATTCAGGCTGACATCAAGACCGTCACGATGCTCGGCGGTCACGCGATGACTGCGATAACCGCGCTGACCGCCCAGAACACACTTGGCGTCGACAGTATCCTTCCCGTCGCGCCGGACTTCGTCATTGCCCAGATCGATGCCTGTCTCAACGATATCGGCGCGGACGCGATCAAGATCGGCATGCTCGGTTCGGTCGAGGTGGCGCACGCGGTCGCCGAACGATTGGCCGACGTCGATCTGCCCATCGTATTCGACCCGGTCATGGTCGCGACCAGCGGTGCCGAATTGGCCGACGATGCGACGGTCGAGGCGTTCGACCGGCTGCTGCGTATTGCCACGATCGCCACGCCGAACTTGCCCGAACTCGCCGAATTGTCGTCCGGTGAGGATGAAGTCGGCGCGGCGCTTGCGCTCGTCGCGGCGCGTGGTTGCGCCGTCCTGATCAAGGGCGGACATGGCGGCGAAGATCCCATCGCCGACGTGCTGGTCGAAACCGACAACATCACCACCTGGCAAGGCAGCCGGATCGACACGCGCCACAGCCACGGCACCGGCTGCACGCTCGCCAGCGCGATCGCCGTGTTCCTGGCGCGTGGCGCGACGTTGCCGCAGGCCGTGGACCGTGCACGCGACTTCGTCCGTCAGGCACTACGCTCGGCTCCTGGCCTCGGCAAAGGTGCCGGGCCGATGGGGCATCAGGACGTACGCCTCGACGTCGGCGAGCCGATGCGGCTCAACCAGATCACTCTGCCCTGCACCGATTACGAGGCAAGCAAGGCATTCTACCGGCGACTGGGCCTGACCTTGATCGTCGACAGTCCGGCCGACGGCTATGCCCGGTTCGAAGCGCCCGGCGGCGTCACGCTGTCGATCCACCATGACGACGCGCGTCCCGTCGGCGCAACGGTATATTTCGAAGTCGACGCGCTCGACGACCGGGTCCTCAGCCTGTCGCGCGCGGGCGTCCAGTTCGAACACCCGCCGATCGACCAGCCTTGGCTGTGGCGCGAAGCGCGGTTGCGCGATCCGGCGGGCAATATGATCTGCCTGTATCGCGCGGGTGAAAATCGGAGATTCCCGCCGTGGCGCGTGTGATTTTGCAATGGTTGACGATGGCTTTGCTGGCTGCGGTGATGGCGTCGTCCGCCACCGCGCAGCATCCCTTAATTCTCGCCAAGCTCAAGGGCTGGAACGACGCCGCGCCAGCTCCGCCGTCGGCCATGCTCAACGCCGAAGTGATGAAAACCGCAATTGCGGTGCAAGGGCGCAACGGCGGGTGTCTGCCCACCTCAGCAGTCATCGACCGGCTTCAGCCGGCGACCGCCGAGCGTTATATCTTTAACGGCCTAATCCGCGGTCAGATACGCAACGGCTGGACCGAAATCGTCCGCCATCCGAATTGCGGGCCCGAAGTGACTCGTTATATGACGATGCAGCAGACCGACGGAACGTTGAACACCGTCCGGGTCAATCGCGGCGTCTCCTACGCACATGACTCGCTGATCGGCGACACCGTGCCGCTGGCCAGCCTTGCCGCAGACCAGTCGTTACGGAAAGCAGGAGCAGGGTGCGAGGTGTCAAAGCCAGGAACACTGGGAGTCATCCGCATCGCGAGTGAAGACCCCGGACTGGGACCGGATATCTATGGCGTCCGTTACGCCGGCGGATGGAGCGAAATCTGGCCCGTCTCACTCTGCGGGCGAACGGTCGAAGTGCTGGTTCACTTCCTTGCGGACGGCGATGGCGGCGCCTATACCGACATCAAGGATGAAGCGGCAAAACTGCTCCCATCCGTAAAGTAATGCCTAAGGTCGTGCGTCCCTCCCATCGCTATGTTCGCGCGCTTGGCATGACGCCCGTCGCTGGCGTCGATGAGGCGGGTTGCGGCCCCCTCGCCGGGCCGGTGGTGGCGGCGGCGGTGATCTTGCCCACGAAAGGGGTACCGCGCGGAATCGACGATTCCAAGAAGCTTTCGGCCAACGAACGCACCCGTCTGCATGGTCGGCTGATGCATTGCGCGATTGTCGGCATCGGCATCGTCGAAGCTGACGAGATCGACCGCATCAATATCTATTGGGCGCGGATGAAGGCGATGACCTTGGCGGTCGAGGCTCTGGCCGAGTTTCCGGCCCATATTCTGGTCGACGGCAACCGCCTGCCGCGCTGGGATCGGCCCGCGACGGCGATCGTCAGCGGTGACACGTTGTGCCTGTCGATTGCCGCCGCCTCGATCGTCGCCAAGCACACACGCGACACGATCATGCTCGCACATCACGAGGCGCACCCGCAGTATGGCTGGGCGTCGAACAAGGGCTATGGCTGTCCCGCCCACTTCCAGGCGCTGCGCGAACACGGTCCGTCGCCGCTTCATCGCCAGAGCTTCGCGCCAGTCCGTCGCAGTGGTTTCCGCGACGATGAGTCTTTCGCGCAACACGCCACCGGTTGAGTCTCCGATTCCGCCGAGACTCAACATCTTGTGTCTGGTCCCTTGCGCGACCGCTATGGTTAACAAAAGGTTAAAATCGTCACCTGATCGTCGTTGACCACGACTCCCCGCGGACTCACTCTGACTTTCAAGACAGGGACGAAGGGGCATTCGATGGGGGTTTTGGAGCGCGTCCGCGCGGCACCGGTGCCAAAGCATTTTGGGGCGAAACTGCCGCTCGACACGATCATTCGCGACGATTGCATTGCGGCGATGTCGCGCCTGCCCGACGCCAGCGTCGACATGGTTTTCGCCGATCCGCCATATAACCTGCAGCTCGGCGGCGACCTGTTCCGGCCCGAAGGCGGGCGCGTCGATGCGGTCGATGACGACTGGGACAAGTTCGCGAGTTTGCAGACTTACGACGCATTCACTGTCGCCTGGCTTGGCGAGGCGCGGCGCATCCTCAAACCCAACGGTACTTTGTGGGTCATCGGCAGCTACCACAACATCTTCCGCGTCGGCGCTAAGCTGCAGGACCTGGGATACTGGATCCTCAATGACATCGTCTGGCGCAAGGCCAACCCGATGCCCAACTTCCGCGGCACGCGCTTCACCAACGCGCATGAAACGTTGATCTGGGCGTCGCACAGCGACACGTCGCGCTACACGTTCAACTATCGCGCGATGAAGACGCTCAACGACGAACTGCAGATGCGCAGCGACTGGTCGCTGCCGATCTGCGGCGGTCAGGAACGGATCAAGCGCGGAGGAAGCAAGGCGCACCCGACGCAAAAGCCCGAGGCGCTGCTCTACCGTGTGCTGCTCGCCGCGACCAATCCGGGCGACGTGGTGCTCGACCCGTTCTTCGGCACCGGGACCACCGGTGCGGTGGCCAAGCGCCTCGGTCGTCACTTCATCGGTATCGAGCGCGATCCCGGCTATGTCGAAGTCGCCGAAGAACGCATCGCGGCCGCCCTGCCCCTCGATGAATCCGGCCTGCGCACAATGCAGAGCCCCAAATCGCAACCCAAAGTGGCGTTCGGCACGTTGGTCGAAACCGGCATGTTGCCGCCGGGCAGCACGATCTTCGACAGCAAGCGCCGCTGGACCGCGACGATCGGTGCGGACGGCTCGCTGACCGCCAACGGCACCGTTGGATCAATCCACAAACTTGGCGCGACGTTGCAGAATTTGCCGTCGTGCAACGGCTGGACCTTCTGGCATTTCGAACGCGACGGCGCGGTCAAGCCGATCGATGCTTTGCGACAGGATTATATTCTCGCGACCGAGCCATGAGCTATCGGCGAGCGGAATCATTCCCTAGCCTCCCTGCGTGACCATCTATCAGCTTATCTACGCGTCGGAGCCGTTCGGCTTCGACGACGGCTTGCTCAGCAGCATCCTGTGGGTATCGCGCCGCAACAATCAGCGCGACGGAATTACCGGCGCCCTGATCTGTCGCCGCGACATTTATTTGCAGTTGCTCGAGGGGCCGGAAGCGTCGGTCGAAGCCGCGTTTGCGCGGATCGTCGGTGACGACCGCCACTTGGCGGTGCATCGCCTCGTGTCGGGCAAAGTCGCGGCACGCGTTTTTCCCGATTGGGCGATGCGCGACGATCCCGCCCGTTCATGGTTATGGAATGAGGTCGAAGTTGGCGCTGGGGCGGTCAAGGCCGCCGGCCCGGGTGAATTGCAAGCCGTGTTCGCGCGCGTCGCCCGCGAAAGCGCGTAGCCGGTGGCACGCTATTTTCGCCCGACCGCTTTCATCGACTCCCCAATCGGCTTCGACGGTCAAGTGGCCAGGCTGGCTGGCGGGCTGGCCTATTTCTCGGCTTATGAAGTGATCGAAGCCGAGGGCCAGCGAATTTCGAAACGGCTCGTGCCGGTCGCTCAGATCGACGCGACCGTCGCGGGTGATGCCCAAGCGCAAGCGACGCTCGCCAATCTCTCCGGCTCGCGCCCACCGCTGACCCTCGGCAACCGGACAATCCGCCTCGACCAGCCGCAGGTCATGGGTATCCTCAACGTCACGCCCGACAGCTTTTCGGACGGCGGAGCCTATGCCGACGAGCCCGGCGCGATCCGGCATGCCCACGCGATGACCGACGCGGGCGCGGCGTTGATCGATGTCGGCGGCGAATCCACGCGCCCGAATGCCGACCCGGTGTGGGAGGGTGACGAGATATCGCGCATCCAACCTGTCGTTGCGGCGCTCGCCCGGGGTGGCACCGCCGTCTCGATCGACACGCGCAAGGCGAGCGTGATGGAAGTCGCGCTCACTGCAGGTGCGGCAATCGTCAACGACGTCTCGGCACTGAGTTTCGACCGCAAGGCGATCGAATTCCTGCGCGACCGTGCCGAACCGATCGTCATCATGCATTCGCCCGACGCGGCGAAAACGCTCCATGCGGGCGGCAACTACGGCAACGTCCTGATCGAGGTGTACGACTGGCTCGCCGCGCGCATCGCCGCGCTGGAGGCGGAAGGCATCGCCCAATCGCGCCTGATCGTCGATCCGGGCATCGGCTTCGGCAAAAGCCTTGCGGAAAACCTCGCTTTGCTCAACGGCGCCGCGATCTTCCACGGCCTAGGCTGTCCGCTCCTCATCGGCGCGAGCCGCAAGCGGTTCATCGGCGCGCTGGCGAACGAGGTTCCGGCGAACCAGCGCCTCCCCGGCAGCCTCACCATCGCGCTCAAGGCCGCCGAGCAGGGCGCACAGATCATCCGCGTCCACGATGTCCCCGAGACCGTCCAGGCGCTCAAGGTGTGGCGCGGTCTGCGCGATCAGGCGCTTGCGGGTTGAGTTTCAGCGAATCCCGCGCTATGCGGCCCCCTTTCGCGGGACGTGTTTGCGCGCCCTGCCCTTAATCATATGCGGAGTTAGACGGCCTTTTTATGCAAATCATGGTGCGCGACAACAATGTCGATCAGGCGCTTCGGGCGCTGAAGAAGAAGCTTCAGCGGGAAGGCGTTTATCGCGAAATGAAGTTGCGCCGGCATTATGAAAAGCCGTCGGAAAAGCGTGCGCGCGAACGCGCCGCCGCGGTGCGCCGCGCCCGCAAGATGGATCGCAAGCGCGCCGAGCGCGACGGCGTAAAGTAGAATGAGCGAAGTCACGGCTGTGCCGCTGCGCCCGATCAAAAAGGGCGCGGTGACGCGTTTGTGGCTTGGTATCGCCGTTGCCGTGCTTGGCGCCGGTGCGGTGGCCTGGGCCGGCACCAGCAAGAGCGTCGCGATCAGCGGTACCAACGAACAATTCTTCGCCTGGCATGCAGGGCAGCCGGGCGTGAAGACCACGCCATCGGGCCTCCAATACCAGATATTGAAAGCCGGTAAGGGTCCCAGCCCGACCGACACCGACATCGCGCTCGTTAATTACAAGGGTGCGTTGCGCGACGGCACCGTGTTCGACGAATCGAAACAGCCGACGCCATTTCCCGTGACCCAAGTCGTGCCTGGCTTCAGCGAAGGCCTGAAGCTGATGCCCAAGGGTAGCAAGTTCCGCCTGTGGATCCCGTCGGCGCTCGGTTACGGCGAACGCTCGCCCGATCCCAAGCTGCCCGCCAATTCGGTGCTGGTGTTCGACGTCGAGATGATCGACTTCCGCAGCCAGGCCGAGGTTCAGCAGCAGATGATGCAGCAGCAGATCCAGCAGCAAATGCAGGGCGGCGGTCAGCCGGGCGGCCAGCCGCAACAATAAGGCTGTGCGGGATTAAAGCTCCGCGCGCTTTCCTTCCGCCTTGGGATCGAGCCCCGACCGCGCCTCCAGCGCGACCTTGACCATCGCCAACAGCGGATCGGCGAACAACAGACCCAGAAACCCGAACGCCGCGCCGAACAGCAACTGCGCGGCGAGGACCAGAGCGGGTGCCAGATCGACCGACTTCCGGGCAACCGTCGGCACGATCAGCCAGCCATCGAGCAATTGCACGCCGAGATAGACCGCAAACGCATAGAGCCACAAATTGCCGCCCGCGCTGAGGCCCACCAGAACGATCAGTGTCCCCGAAATGATCGACCCGATATTGGGCAGAAAGGCCAGCAAGCCGGTCAGCAAGCCGAGCAAAGCCGCCATCGGCACACCGCCGGCCCACAGCAGCAACCACGTGCTGACACCCTCGACGGCCATGCCGATCAAGCGACCGAGCATCAACCGCCGCAGCGAATAGCCCATATGGCCGAGCGTGTCGTACAGGCTCGCACGGCGCGCCACGGGGAACATCCATGCCAGCCCGCGCTCGTAACTCCCCGGCTCGATCGCCAGGAACACACCGATCACCAGCATCATCACCGCGCTGGTCAGCGCGCCGAGCGCCGAGCCGACGAACGATGTGACGCGGCCCAGCGACCCGAACACCTGCTTGCCGACCTCGTTCGCGCTGTCCGCGCCGATCAGCCCATTGGCGTGCGCCAGCGTGAGCAAATGCTGGACCTGAGCGGTAACGATCACACGCAACCCTTCGGCCTGCGACGCGATCTGGCTGCCGGCGTAAATCATCGTCCAGACGAGGAACGCGACGACGCCGACCACGACGATACCCAGCCGCCAGCCGCGCGCGATCTTCAGCCGCCGCCCGAGCAATCGCACGCCGCCATCGAGCATCGTCGCAAGGACCACGCCGCCAAAGATCAGCAACAATGGCTGCGACAGGAAATACGCCGCGACGACCGCGACGATCAGCGCGATCCATACGCCCGCGCGTTTCAATTCTTCGCGCACCACCGGGTCGCGCATTTCATTCGGACCCGGCGCTTCCGTCGGTCGCGTCGAGGCGTCTTGCCGCGGCGCTTCGGCCATCAGCCGCCCCGCGACGGGTGCAACGTCGTCCCTGCACGATTACCGCGCAGCGACGTCAGCCAGCTGATCGGATTCCACCACACCGCGCCACCATCGAGCGAGAAGGTGATGAATTCGGCACGCCCGCCCAGATTTTCCCACGGCACCGCGCCGCCCAATCCCTTTTCGGCGAGGCTGAACCGGCTGTCCGCCGAATGGTCGCGATTGTCGCCCATCAGGAAGACATGATCCGCCGGAATCTTGGTCGGCGCATAATCGTCCGCCTGCCAGATATAGCCCGATTCGACGGTGTCGTAACTGCGCCCGTTGGGCAGCGTTTCGCGGATGATCGCCAAACGACAGCTGTTCTTGCCGCCCGGTTTTTCGGTCAACGCGCCGGGATAGACGCGCGGATCGCAGGTCAGGCCGTCGGCCGAGGGATCGCCGCCATAATCGGGGATGTCGACATAATGGAGCGGGCCGCGCTTCACCGGCACACCGTTGAGGATGACCGTGCCGCCGCGCACTTCGAGCGTATCGCCCGGCAGCCCGATAACACGCTTGATATAATCTTCGCTGGTGCCCGGCGGCGTGACGATGACCACGTCGCCGCGCTCGGGCAAATGCCCCAGCACGCGGCCGGGAATGAACCCGATGGGATGGAACGTCAGCGACGCAAAGCTCCAGCCATAAGGGAATTTCGTCACCACCAGCCGGTCGCTGACCAGCAGCCCCGGCAACATCGATTCCGACGGAATGTAGAATGGCTTGGCGACGAAGCTGTGAAATCCGAGCACCGCGAGGACCAGCCAGAAGATGCCTTTGGCCTCGGCCTTCCAGTCGGTCTTCTTCTTTTCCTTGACGACCACCGGTTCTTCGGCGGGGGTCTCGACGATCGTTTCGCTGGTCACGCAGTCGCTTTCGGCAGTGCCTCGATGATCACAAAGGCCTGCGCCCAGGGGTGATCGTCGGTGAGCGTCAAATGGATGCGCGGCTCATAGCCGTCGGGAATAAGCGCGTCGAGCGCCGCTTGCGCCCCGCCCGCCAACGCCAAAGTCGGCGCACCCGACCGGGCGTTGACCACGCCGATGTCCTTCATGAACACCCCGCGCTTAAAGCCCGTGCCGACGGCCTTGGAAAAAGCCTCTTTTGCGGCGAAGCGCTTGGCGTAGGTGCCCGCGCGGGTGAACGGCCGCCGCGCCGCCTTGGCACGTTCGACATCCGTGAACACGCGATTTTCGAAACGCTCGCCGAAGCGGTCGAGCGAGTTCTGGATCCGCTCGATATTGCAGAGATCAGAGCCGAGGCCGACGATCATGCTTGAGTCATCGTGCCGCCGCCATCAGCGCCTTCATCTCGCGCACACTCTCGCCCAGCCCGCCGAAGATCGCCTCGCCGATCAGGAAATGCCCGATGTTCAACTCGGCGATTTGCGGGATCGCGGCGACGGGCGCGACATTATCGAAGGTCAGGCCGTGCCCCGCGTGCGGCTCGATACCGTTCTTGGCCGCCAGCGCCGCCATGTCGGCGATGCGGCGCAGTTCCTCGACCTGCGGCGCGCCAACCCGGTGCGCATACCGCCCGGTGTGAAACTCGACCACCGGCGCGCCGAGGCGGATCGCCGCTTCGACCTGTTCGGGCGACGGCTCGATGAACAGGCTGACGCGCACCCCGGCATCGAGCAAGCGCGCGACGAACGGCGTCAGGCTGTTGTGCTGGCCATAGGCATCCAGCCCGCCCTCGGTCGTCCGCTCCTCGCGCTTTTCCGGCACGATGCACGCGGCATGGGGGCGGTGCTTGAGCGCGATGGCCAGCATCTCGTCGGTGGCCGCCATTTCGAGATTGAGCGGCAAATCGATTTCGCCCATCAACCGCGCGATATCGTCATCGCGAATGTGCCTCCGGTCCTCGCGCAGGTGAGCGGTTATGCCATCCGCCCCCACCTCCGCCGCGATCCGCGCCGCGCGGACCGGGTCGGGATGCTCGCCCCCCCGCGCATTGCGCACCGTCGCGACATGGTCGATGTTGACGCCGAGGCGGAGATGGCCGGTCATCGCCGCGCCCCCGTTCCAGCGAACCATGCCAGCGCCGCCGCCGACCCCAGGCCGGCAGTCGCCTGCATCGCCGCACTGCCAGCCGGAAGCAGCAGCGCGGCAGCGTCGATCGCCGTCATCGTCGCGGCCAGCCACAGATAGCGCTCTCCGCCCCCGGCCCACCACAGTCCGATGAAGTGCAACCCGACGAGGATACCAACAGCCGGCAACAAATAGCCGCCCAGCCCCCACCGCCCGAGCAACAGCTGCGTCACCGCGATTGCCGCGAATTCGGCGATCACCGCGATCCTGTAGCGGCCCATTCGAAACAGCCCGGTGCGCGGCTCCTCCATTCGCCACGCACGCCAGACGAATATGCCGATCACCGCCAATCCGCCCGCGCCGACCAGGCAGCGCCACGGTATGGGCAACGCCGCCGCGCCGAGTATCAACCACAGGACGGCAAACCCAAGCCCGATCGCGCGCCCGGTAAACGCGCTCACGAACAGGCCGCCGCACTAAGCAGATCGTAGGTGAAGCCCTTGCCTTCCCACACTTCGCCAAACGCGAAATCGTCGGACGAGCGGTTGGTAAAAGCGATCACTACCAGATCGTCGTCGGGGAAAATGAAATTGCGTGCCTGGACGCCATAGATTTCGCCGTCGCGCTGAACGATCCGTTTGGGTTTGGCGCAGCCTTTGAGCGTGCCGGGAAAGACCCATTGGCCGAGCGCCTGATAGCTGCCCTTGCCCTCCGGCCTCCACAATTCGGCGAGGGCGGCGGGCGGCAGCAGCTTGCCGGTCATCAGCGAGCGATCGAAATCGAACACCGCGCGCGCGGTGCCCATGAAACCGCCCGCCGTGTACCAGCTGCCCAGCTCGAAATAGGGTTCTGGTTTACCGCCGACAAAACCTGGAACGCCCACTTCGCCTAGGCGTGCGACAGTGATGCCTTTAGGCAAGATCGGTCCGCGTGACTGCTGCACGGTGAGATAATCGCAATTGTTATAGCTGAATGGAGCATCGGACTTAGGTGGTGCCGACATGCAATATGCGAAATCGGGCATAGGTTTCTGGTAGAAGCTGGGAACGCCACCGATCCCCGTCGGCGTCGCATCGGGATTGGGCAGGCCACTATGGTGCGTGAGCAGTTCACGCCGCGTCAGCTTCTCGAAACCCGGCAGCGCGATCCCCATCGGTTTATCGAGTTCACCAAAATAGTTCCTTACGATGAGTGCTGCCGTGATCTGCTTGCTGATCGATGCCAGCCGCCAGCGCGCACCGGCCTTGTGCAGCTTGCCGCCCGCCGGATCGACCGTACCAAAGGCTTGGTCGGACACGACGGCCTTGCCCTTGCCAACCAGGATTTCGCCCGCCAGCCCGTAACGCGCGGCAACCTGATCGACCGTTTCTGCCGCGGCTGGCACGGCGATGAGGGCCAACAAGGCGAGTGCGGCAAATCTCACCTCCGACTCCCCGGCTTGATCGCCGGTATTGCTGCCAGATCGGGCGGCAATTTATCCGCTTCGTAGGCCGGCACATCCATCTTGAGCAGCGACACCAAGGGCAAGCCGATATCCGCCGTCCCGTTCGAACGATCGACGATGCACGCGGCGCCGAGCAATACGCCGGGATGCTCGCGAATGGCGGCGATGCATTCGCGCGAACTGAGCCCGGTGGTTACGATATCCTCAACCATGACGATCCGCGTGCCCGCCGGAATCTCGAAGCCGCGGCGCAGATGGAACTCGCCGTCCTCGCGCTCGACAAACACGGCCCTGCAGCCGAGGGCGCGCGCAGTCTCATAGCCGGGGATGATCCCCCCGATCGCGGGTGAGACCACCAGATCGACTTCACCAAAGGATGTGCGGATAAGGTCGCCCAGCGCGCCGCACACGCGCGCGGTGCGCACCGGATCCTCGAAAATGCGCATTTTCTGGAGAAACACTGGCGAATGCAGCCCCGACGACAGGATGAAGTGCCCCTCGAGCAATGCTTGCGCGGCGCGAAATTCCGCGAGTACCTCTTCGTCGGTCATTTACCCTCCGTAACGTGCCGAAATCCCCGCGCCAATGCCCTTCACAGGGGCGCGGTCGCTGATTATAGGCGCTTGCACAGAGTGCGCCGTCGGGCGCGATTCCAGGGACGCCGATTGCCGATGAAATTGTTCGCTCCGCTTTTGATTGCCCTCGGTCTCGGCCTCTCCGCGCCCGTGCTGGCCCAGCCCGCACCGGCTCCAGTCGTTGCCGAACAGCAGGCTGCTGCCGCGACCGCCAATGCCGCCGCCCCGGTCGCGACACCGGCGGTTGCCGCGCCGGTCCTGCCAAAAACCGAGGCTGGCATCGGCCAGCCGACTCCCGGCGCCATCGGCATCCAGAAACAGGTGACGGTCAACGGCGAACGCGCCTTATGGATGCACAATGCGCTGTTGATGCCGATCATCACGGTCATCTCGTTCTTCGTGCTCGGGCTGTTGTTCTGGGTGGCGATCTTCCACAATCGCCGGTCGAACCCCGTGGCGTCGAAAACCAGCCACCACACCGGACTCGAAATCGCCTGGACGCTGATCCCCGTGTTGATCCTGGTGGCGATCGCGATTCCCTCGATCTCGCTGCTGGCCGCGCAGTACAAGCCTGCGGGCAAGGACGCGCTGACGATCAAGGCGATCGGCAACCAATGGTATTGGTCGTACGAATACCCCGACAATGGCGGGTTCGAAGTCGTCGCCAACATGCTGCCCGACGACAAGGCGAAGGCCGCCGGCAAGCCCCGCTTGCTGGGCACCGACAACCCGATCGTCATCCCCATCGGCACGACCATCCGGCTGCTGACCACCGCCAATGACGTGATCCACAGCTGGGCGGTTCCGGCGTTCTGGACCAAGATGGACGCGGTCCCCGGCCGGACCAACGAGACGACCTTCAAGGTCGATCGCATCGGCACCTATTATGGCCAGTGTTCCGAACTGTGCGGTGCGCGCCACGGCTTCATGCCGATCGAGGTTTCGGTCGTGAGCAAGGCCGATTTCGACCAGTGGGTGCTATCGAAGGGCGGCAAGATTTCGAACGGCAGTGCCGCCAGCGCCGCCAAGGCCGCGAACGCCGAAGCGGGCGGTGGCGGACAGGCGCTGCAGGCTCCGGCCACCGCGTCCGGCACCGTGCCGACCGCCACTGCACCCGACAATGCGACAGTTCCGGCCAAGACGACGGGCACCGCCCCCGCCAACGCCGCGACCGCGAACCACTGAGACTCAGCATATGACCGATATCGCCGCCACCCCGCACGACTTTCACGGCCACGCGCATGACCATGATCATGCCCATGACGCGGATCACAAGCCGGGCTTTTTCGCCCGCTGGTTCATGTCGACCAATCACAAGGATATCGGCACGCTGTATCTGATCTTCGCAATCATCGCGGGGATCATCGGCGGCGGCATTTCGGGGATGATGCGCGTCGAATTGGCGACACCGGGCATTCAATGGCTCGAATATTGGGCGAACATCCACAACGGCATGGTCGGTCAGGGTCCCGCGACGATGGATGAGGCGTACCATCTGTGGAACGTCCTGATCACCGCGCACGGGCTGATCATGGTGTTCTTCATGGTCATGCCGGCGATGATCGGCGGTTTCGGCAACTGGTTCGTGCCGATCATGATCGGCGCGCCCGACATGGCGTTCCCGCGCATGAACAATATCAGCTTCTGGCTGCTCGTTCCCGCGTTCATCCTGTTGCTCGGTTCAAGCTTCTTCAGCGGTGGCAGCGGCCTCGGCGCCGGCACCGGCTGGACGGTCTATGCCCCGCTGTCGACGTCGGGTTCGGTCGGTCCGTCGGTCGACATGGCGATCCTTTCGCTCCACCTCGCGGGCGCAAGCTCGATCCTCGGCGCGATCAATTTCATCACAACGATCTTCAACATGCGTGCGCCGGGCATGACCCTGCACAAGATGCCGCTGTTCGTGTGGTCGGTGCTGGTCACCGCGTTCCTGTTGTTGCTGGCATTGCCGGTGCTCGCGGCGGCGATCACCATGCTGCTAACCGACCGTAATTTCGGCACGACATTCTATGACGCGTCGGGCGGGGGCGATCCGATCCTGTACCAGCATCTGTTCTGGTTCTTCGGTCACCCCGAGGTCTACATCATGATCCTGCCGGGCTTCGGCATGGTCAGCCAGATCGTCGCGACCTTCTCGAAAAAGCCGGTGTTCGGCTATCTCGGCATGGCCTATGCAATGGTCGCGATCGGCGTGGTCGGCTTCATCGTGTGGGCGCACCACATGTTCACCACCGGCCTCAGCGTGAACGTGAAGATGTATTTCACCGCCGCGACGATGGTTATCGCGGTGCCGACAGGGATCAAGATCTTCAGCTGGATCGCCACGATGTGGGGCGGTTCGATCAGCTTCAAGACCCCGATGATGTGGGCGATCGGCTTCATCTTCATGTTCACCGTCGGTGGCGTCACCGGCGTCGTGCTCGCCAATGGCGGCATCGATACGTACATGCAGGACACCTATTACGTCGTCGCGCACTTCCACTATGTGCTGTCGCTCGGCGCGGTGTTCTCGCTGTTCGCGGGCTTCTATTACTGGTTCCCCAAAATGTCGGGGAAGATGTACAATGAATTCCTCGGTCAGGTTCACTTCTGGATCTTCTTCGTCGGCGTAAACGTGCTGTTCTTCCCGATGCACTTCCTGGGGCTTCAGGGCATGGCGCGGCGTACGCCGGACTATCCCGATGCCCAGGCGTACTGGAACCACATCGCGTCGGATTACGGGTACTCGCTTATGGCGATCGGCATGCTGGTGTTCTTCGTGAATATCATCTGGTCGCTCGCCGCGGGCCGCAAGGCGGCAGACAATCCGTGGGGCGAAGGGGCGACGACGCTCGAATGGACGTTGCCCAGCCCGCCGCCCTACCATCAGTTCGAAACGCTGCCGGTAATCCACTAACGGAGCGAGGCGGGTAAGGCTTCTTTACCCGCCGGTCGCTTCAGCGACGCGAACGTCCGGCCGGCCTCGCTTTCGCGAGGACCGACGGCGTGGCGCACTTTCATTCACCGGCAATTCAACCGACTCGGCGCAGCTTTGCGTGATGTCAGCCAACGCCGCCATCGCTCTCAACCGCTTCGGCCTCGGCGCACGCCCCGACGACACGCCGCCGGGCGATCCCAAACGCTATCTGCTCGATCAGCTGAAAAGCTTCGATCCGAAACCGCCCGCGCTGGCCGCCGCACCGACACGCGCGAGCGTCGCCGGGCACCTCGCCGAATATCTCGACGAACTGCGCGACATGCGCCAACAGACGGGCGGCAAGACGCAACTCGCCGCCGTCGCCCGGGTCGATCCCGCTGCCATGCCGGGCGCTTCCCCGCCCGGCATTGGGGCAAAGATCGACCCCGCCGCCAAGACCGCAATGCAGACGGTCCGCAAGGATCAACGCCTCGCCGGCCGCGCCGATTACCTCGCGCTGACCGGCGCGCGCGCCACCGCCGCGCTCACCAGCCCCGCGCCGTTCGTCGAACGCCTCACCCATTTCTGGGCCAATCACTTCGCGGTCAGCGCCGACAAACTGACCGTTATCGGCCTGTCGGGCCTCCTCGAATTCGAGGCGATCCGCCCCAATGTCCTCGGCAAGTTCGCCGACCTCACCCTCGCCGTCGAACAGCATCCGGCGATGCTGCTGTATCTCGATCAGGCGCAATCGATCGGCCCCGACAGCCCGGTCGGGCAACGCATCGCCGCGCGCGGCCAGCGCAAGGTCGGACTCAACGAAAACCTCGCGCGCGAAATCATGGAGCTGCACACGCTGGGTGTCCGCACCGGTTACACCCAGGCCGACGTCACCGAATTCGCCCGCGCGCTGACCGGTTGGACGGTCAGCGGCATCGGCCGCGGCCCCGGCGCGAGACTGCTCGGCGTCGCTGACAATCCCGGCGAATTCACCTTCCTCGCCTCGGTCCACCAACCGGGCACCCGCACGATCGTCGGGCGCAGCTACGACCAACAGGGCGAGGCACAAGCGCGCGCGATCCTCACCGATCTATGCGCCAGCCCGGCGACGGCGACGCACATCGCAACCAAGCTTGCGCGCCATTTCGCGGGCGACACGCCGCCACCTGATTTGGTTCAGCGGCTCGCCGCGAATTTCACATCGACCGGGGGCGATCTGCCTTCGCTGTATCGCACGCTCATCGAGTCCCCCGAATTGTGGGCGGCGCCCGAGGAAAAGTTCAAATCGCCGTGGGACTGGATGATTTCGTCGTCGCGCGGGCTGGGCCTCAAAACGCTCGAGGGGCAGCAGGTCGCGGGCCTGATGCAACAACTCGGCCAGCCTGTATGGCGGCCTGGCTCGCCCGCCGGTTATGACGATATCGACGCCAGTTGGGCCGGCCCCGACGCCTTGGTTCGGCGCGTCGAAGCCGCCGAACGCCTCGCGGCGCGCGTGCCCACGCTCGACGCCCGCGCCCTCGCACCCAAACTGATGCCCGGCACGCTCACGCCGGCAACCGCGCAAGCCATCGCCCGCGCCGACAGCCCGGCACAGGCGACCGCGCTGATGCTCGTCGCCCCCGAATTCATGCGGAGATAGATATGCTCACGCTCGACCGTCGCCATTTGCTGACCAAAGGCGCCCTCGCCGCCGCCGCGCTGGCCACCCCGCGCATCGTCCTGGCGCAAGCCGCGACCGAGCGTCGGTTCGTGTTCATCATTCAGCGCGGTGCGGCCGATGGGCTCAACATCATCATGCCGACGGGCGATCCGGGGTTCGCGCCCGCACGCGGCGCACTCGCCATTCCCGGCGGCACCAAATTGGATGGTATGTTCACCCTCCACCCCGCACTCGCCGAAGCTGCGAAAATGTATGCGGCCAACGAAGCGCTTTTCGCGCACGCCGTCGCGTCGCCCTATCGCGACCGCTCGCATTTCGATGGCCAGAACGTGCTCGAAACCGGCGGCACCGCGGCCTATCAGTTGCGCGACGGCTGGCTCAACCGCTTGCTGACGCAAGTCCCGCGCACCGATGCCTCGGCCATCGCCGTGTCCGCCACGGTTCCCGTCGCGCTGCGGGGCAAGATCGACGTGGCGAGCTATGCGCCGTCGGCGCTGCCCCAGGCGTCCGACGATCTCCTCGCCCGCGTGACCCAACTCTATCAGGCCGACACGCAACTCCACCCGCTCTGGTCGAGCGCGATGGCGACACGCGCCCAGACCAGCGACTTGACGGCGGGCGGCGGCGCCAACGCCGCGGCAACCGGCGCGCTCACCGCTAAGCTCCTCACCGGCCCGAATTCGGCGCGCATCGCAATGATCGAAACCGGTGGCTGGGACACTCATTCGGCGCAGACCGCGAGATTGGGCGCACAGCTCAAGGGCCTCGACGCGATGCTCGCGGCGCTCAAAACCGGCCTCGGCCCCGCATGGAGTGACACGCTCGTCCTCGTCGCCACCGAATTCGGCCGGACCGTTGCGGTCAATGGCACTGGCGGCACCGATCACGGCACGGGTTCGGCAGCAATGCTGTTGGGTGGCGCGGTCGCGGGCGGGCGCGTCGTCGCCGACTGGCCCGGATTGTCGGCGGCCAACCTCTACGAAAATCGTGATCTAAAACCGACGCTGGGTCTCGATACCCTGATCGCCGGTGCCCTCGGGCAGCATTACGGGATCGACCCCGCCCCGCTTGCCCGCGCTTTGTTCCCCGAAACGCCTTATGCCAGCTTCAAGGAACGCCTCGTCCGCGCATAGCCGCCGGCAAAACCGAAGCCACCGATCATCAGCGCCCAGCTCGCCGGTTCGGGCACGAATGCCAGCGCCGTCGCCGCGCCGCCCGAAGTCAGCGTCAGCCCGCTAATTCCGCGGAACGACGAATTCAGCCGGATCGTCGGATCGATATAGGCCGACACACTGCCGCTCGACCCGTCGAAATAAGTGTAGCTCGAGGCATTGAGATAGGCGCGGCTGTAGAAATCGAGCGCGCTGCCATTGGAATATTGATCGCCGCGAACAAAGCCGAAATCCAAACTATAGCCGCCGGTGCCGCAGCCCGACGCGTCGATCGTGCCCGGGATCGCCGTGCAATCCTTGCGGAAAGAGCCTCCAAAGCTCTGGGGATTGGTGGTGACCGCGATCACCGTCGCGCTGCCGACGCCCGACAACGTCGTCCCCCAATTCCCCGAGATCGTTCCTGCCTTGGTCGATTGACCCAGCGTCAACGCAATCTGGTCCGCCGCCGCCATATCCGGCGCGCTGAGCTTGATCGTGTAGAACATGGACATCGATACATTGGCATTATTGGCCAAGGTCTTCTGTGCGACGGTCCCCAAAGAGGGCGATCCCTGGTTGGGCAGGGTCACGGCAAACGCCACGCCCCCGTCAGCATCACCCAGCACGGTATAGCCGGTGGTCGATACGAAATGCACGCCGGGATTGCCGCTGACGGTATAGGTCACCGACGGCATCGCATTGGGCAGCGGCAGGGTGAAAGTCGAAATTCCCCCGCCGACATAATAATTCTGCGGATCGGTCGTCGGAAATTCGAAATACCCCTGAAGCTCGAGCGCGTCGGGCACCGGCGGTACGTAGCACCCATCCCCGGGGCAGGCAGCAAGCGCGGGTGAGGATAAAGCGGCGACAGCGATCGTCGCGATCGAGAACAGCGTCTTGCGCATGGTTAACCCCCCGAGAATGCGCCGCCATCACAACAATTGGACGATATTGATTGTATGAAAACGACATTCCCGCAGCGGGACGGCGCGTGCTCGCATGCGCGACCCGTTTCCGCTACGCCTCGGCCAATGGACCTTTCGTCGCTGCGCATTGCCCTGTTTTCGGGCAATTATAACTTCGTGAAGGACGGCGCGAACCAGGCGTTGAACCGCCTGGTCGGTTATTTGCTGCGCCAGGGTGCGGCGGTCCGCGTCTATTCGCCGACGACCGATCACCCTGCGTTTCCGGCGACCGGCGATCTGGTCAGCGTGCCGTCGGTCCCGCTGCCGGGGCGCGAGGAATATCGCTTCGCCTTCGGCATTATGCCCGCGGCAAAGCGCGATTTGCGCCGTTTCGCGCCCAATATCGTTCACGTCTCCGCGCCCGAAATGCTCGGCCATCGCGCGGTCAGCTGGGCGCGGTGGCACGATCTGCCGATCGTCGCCTCGGTCCACACGCGCTTCGAAACCTATCCGCGTTATTATAATCTGGCGTTTCTCGAACCGGTCATGCTGGCGATCCTGCGGCGTTTCTATCGCCGCTGCGATGCGCTGGTCGCGCCGTCGGACAGTTTTGCCCAGATCCTCCGCGAGCAGCGCATGAATTACGATATCGGCATCTGGTCGCGCGGCCTCGACCACGAATTGTGGAATCCCGGGCGGCGAGATCTCGAATGGCGCCGCGCGCAGGGCATTGCCGACGACGAGGTCGTGATCGGTTTTCTCGGCCGCATCGTTATGGAAAAGGGGCTGGATGTCTTCGCCGAAGCCGTCGAGCGACTGACTCAAAAGCATATCAAACACCGCGTGCTCATCGTCGGCGAAGGGCCGGCGCGCGACTGGTTTCAGCGCCGCCTGCCCGACGCGGTGTTCACCGGTTTCCAGATGGGTCCCGACCTCGCCCGTGCGGTTGCCGGGATGGACATCTTCCTCAACCCCAGCGTCACCGAAACCTTCGGCAACGTATCGCTCGAATCGATGGCCTGCGGTATTCCCGTCGTCGCCGCGCGCGCGGCGGGCAGCGAGGATATCGTCCAGGACGGCGTGACCGGCCTGCTGGTCCGCCCCGGCGCGATTGAGGGCTATGCCAACGCGCTCGCCCGCCTCGCCACCGATCACGATTTCCGTGCGCGCATGGGCCAGGCGGGCATCGCCGAAGCCGCCAAATATGAATGGGACCGCATCAACGCGGCAGTCGCGGAAACCTATCTACGCGTCATCCGCAACCGCCAGACGCGGCTTTAAGCCCAGTCGAATGTCAACGGCGCTTCGCGAAAGGCAAAGCGGTCGAGATGGCGCGCCAAAGCGCCCTTCAGCCCGTCGAGTTGACCGTCGGCACTCGCATCGATCCGGCATTCGAGCGTGTCGGGATGCGCAATCATCGTCACCACCCCGTCGCCCGGCCAGTCGGCTCCCCGCGCGTCGCGGGGAAACGTCACCGTCCCCCGCTCCGGCGTGAATTCCACCTCCAAATTATGCTGCCAATGCTTGCACAATTGCTGGAGGTATTTGCTACCACTGGCCGTCGGCACCATCGCCGTCGCGGATGCGACGGTCACAGGCGCTCGACCTTTTTCGCTGCCTCGTCGATCGCGTCGGCAATCGCGTGCAACTGCTCCGGGCTCAGTTCTTGGCCCATGATGCGGTCCTGCAGCACTTGCCGCAAATTGCCCATCGCGCGGCGCACCGGCCGTGCATCGCCGCGATTGCGCTCCGCACCGACCGCATCGAGCCGGGCAAAGATCGCCGCGACTTCTTCGGCGCGCTCGGCCAGATGTGCCGTGCCCGCCTCGGTAATGCCGAACAGCTTCTTGGCGCCCTCGGCCTGCCGCGCTTCGATCAGGCCCATATCGTCGAGCAAGGTCAGCGTGGGATAAACCACGCCCGGGCTCGGCGCATAGGCTCCGCCCGTCCGCTCCTCGAGCGCGCGGATCAGGTCATAGCCGTGGCGTTCCTGCTCTTCGATCAGCTTGAGCAGCACCAGCCGCAACTCGCCCCCGTCGAACATCCGGCGGCGACGAGCGCCACCGGCTTCCGCCATCGCCTCGCCCCAGGCCTGCCGCGCGTGGCGGCCGAACATCGCATGCATGCCGTAATGGCCGCCGCGCGGGCCGCCTCTGTGTTTATGATAACCAAACATATTTATCTCCTTCTCAAACGGATCTAAGATATATCTTTAGAAAGATCAAGTGGCGAGATGTGCTTGTACTTCTTATCTTTCGCTCATGGCCGATCTCTTCGCCGCTCCCGCCCCACTGGCGCCACTTGCGGACCGCTTGCGCCCACAGGCGTTGGATGAAGTCGTCGGCCAGGATCACCTGACCGGATCCGAGGGAGCGATCGGTCGGATGGTCTCCGCCGGGAAACTCGCCTCGATGATTTTGTGGGGTCCGCCCGGAACCGGCAAGACGACCATCGCCCGCCTCCTCGCCGACGCGGTCGGGTTGCGGTTCGAAGCGATCAGCGCGGTGTTTTCAGGCGTCGCCGACCTCAAGCGCGTCTTCGCCGCCGCCCGCGACGCCGCGACGATGGGCCAGCGCACGCTCCTGTTCGTGGACGAGATCCACCGCTTCAACCGCGCGCAACAGGACGGCTTCCTGCCTTATGTCGAGGACGGCACGATCACCCTGGTCGGTGCGAGCACCGAAAATCCGAGCTTCGAACTCAACGCCGCCTTGCTGAGCCGCGCGCAGGTGCTGGTTCTCCACCGCCTTGATCACGCTGCGCTCGGCCAACTGCTCGACCGCGCTGAATCGGAGGAGAACCGCACCCTCCCCCTCACCCGCGAAGCCCGCGACGCGCTGATCGCCAGTGCCGACGGCGACGGCCGTTTCCTGCTCAATCAGGCCGAGACGTTGTTCAGCGTCGCGATCGCCGAGCCGCTCGATCCGCCCGCGCTTGCCGAACTCCTGCACCGCCGCATGCCGGTCTATGACAAGGACCGCGAGGGGCATTACAACCTCATTTCCGCGCTCCACAAAAGCCTGCGCGGTTCGGACCCGCAGGCCGCACTCTATTGGATGGCGCGCATGCTCGTTGCGGGTGAAGAGCCGCTCTACGTCCTCCGCCGCCTCGTCCGCTTCGCCAGCGAGGATATCGGCCTCGCCGATCCGCAGGCGCTCGTGCAATGCCTCGCCGCCAAGGACGCGTACGACTTTCTCGGCAGCCCTGAAGGCGAACTCGCGATCGTGCAGGCATGCCTCTACCTCGCCACCGCCCCCAAATCGAACGCCGCCTATGTCGCCCAAAAGGGCGCGTGGAAATCGGCCAAGGAAACCGGCAGCCTGATGCCGCCGATGAACATCGTCAACGCCCCGACCAAGCTGATGAAGCAGCTCGGCTATGGCAAGGGCTATGCCTATGACCACGATCAGGCCGAAGGGTTTTCGGGCGACAATTACTGGCCCGACGAAATGACCCCGGTAACCTTTTACAGCCCCGTCGACCGTGGCTTCGAAGCGCGCGTCGCCGAACGTATGGCCCATTGGAACCAACTGCGAGCCGAGCGGCAATGACGCTGGAGGAGGCGCTAAATTTCGCGGCAAGCCTGCCCGGAGGCGAGCGCTCGAAACATTATGGCCAGCCCGCCGCAAAAGTGCACGGGCATGCCGAGGTGTCGACTGGGCATGAGCCGGACAGTTCGTTCGTTCTGCTGATCGACCGCGGCGACGTGGAGATGCTGATGGCGACCGAGCCGGACACGTATTGGCAGACGCCGCATTATGCCGGCTATTCCGCGGTCCTGGTGCGCTACGAAGCCGCTGATGACGACCGCGTCCGCACGATGATTGGACGCGCGGCGGACCAAGCGCGGGCGAAGAAGCCGCCGCGTCGGCGTTGAGGACGTTTGCAAACTTCGCGGCGATTGATTGGTCGGGCGCTGCGGGAGAACGGCACAAGGGCATTGCCGTCGCGCTGTGCGGACCTGCCGGACCGCCCGCGCTCGTCAGGCCTGGCCATCGTTGGTCACGGGCGGAGGTGCTCGACTGGTTGTTGGCAGAGATGCCTGAGGACACGCTGGTCGGGCTCGACTTGAGCGGATCGATGCCCTTTGCCGATGCCAGCGCCTACTTTCCCGGTTGGGACGAAAGTCCCGCCGATGCGCGCGGCCTGTGGGCGCTGGTCGAGCGGCACAGCGCGGACGATCCACATCTCTCTGCCATGAGCTTTTTCGATCATCTGGAAGCATCGCGCTATTTCCGCCGCCATGGCGGCCGGCGCGGCGACCGTTTCGGCGAAGGCCGACAGGGCCGCTTCCGCATCACCGAGAATGCCCAACGCGCGCTTGGCTGTCGCCCTTACAGCAACCTCAATCTGGTCGGCGCGGCACAGGTCGGCAAATCGAGCCTCACCGGTATGCGCGTGCTGCATCGGCTGAGCGGCAAACTGCCGCTGTGGCCGTTCGATGCCGTTCCCGAAACAGGTTCGCTGGTCGTCGAAATTTACACCACCATTGCCGCCATCGCCGCAGGCCGCGCGCCGGGCCGGTCGAAGATGCGGAGCTATGAGGCGCTTAATGATGCCCTCGGCAATCTTGGCAGCCCGCCCGTGCCAAGCGAAGGCGCGATCGACGACCACACCAGCGACGCACTGCTCACCGCAGCGTGGTTGCGCCATGTCCATGGCGACGCGGCACTGTGGCACCCGCCCGGTCTCGACGCGGTCCGCTTCACCGAAGGCTGGACGTTCGGCGCACGCTGACGTTACAGGGCACCCAAGCCGGCTTAGCTCAGATGGTAGAGCACCTGATTTGTAATCAGGGGGTCAGGGGTTCGATCCCTCTAGCCGGCACCATCATGACAGACTCAAATCATCCAGGGGATGATTTGTCGCGAGCGTGATCCGGGGGTAGCGAGGCCGCAGGAGAATGCCGTGCTGACCAAGGGCGACGATTACCCGATCCATCAGACGCCCGAACCGGTGGCGTTCGCGGGCACCGACCGCAATTTCTACGACCGCTATTTCTTCAACGGCTATGGCCCCGAAGGCGAAGCGTTTTTCGCCATCGCGTTTGGCATTTATCCCAATCTCAACGTCGCCGACGCGCATTTTTCGTGCTTGGTTGGCGGCAAGCAAATCTGCCTCCACGCCTCGAAATTGCTCGGCATGGAGCGCATGGACCTGTCCGTCGGGCCGATCAGCATCGACATCGTCGAACCGCTGCAAATCCTCCGCGTTCGCATCGCGCCGACCGACGGCATCGCCGCCGATTTGACCTTCACTGGTCGCCATTTTCCGATCGAGGAGCCGCGTTTCACGCGCCGTTTCGGTCCGCGCAGTTTCATGGACTACACCCGCCTGACGCAGAACGGCCATTGGTCCGGCTGGTACGAGATCGATGGCCAGCGGGTTGGCGTCGACACCCATGTCGGCACGCGCGACCGCAGCTGGGGCGTCCGGCCCGTCGGTGCGCGCGATCCCCAGCCCATCGTGCCCGAAGTCGCGCCGCAATTCTACTGGCTGTGGTCGCCCGCCAATTTCGCAAATGGCTCGCTGTTCTTCCACGTCAACGCCGATGCGGAAGGGAAGCCGTGGAACGTCCGTGCGGTGCGACAGGCGGACAGCGGCGAGCATGACGAAACCAGCGACGGGGCGATGACCCTGACTCTCGAACCCGGCCTGCGTCATGCCAGCGCGGCGACCCTCACCGCAAAATTCGGCGATGATCGCCTGGCCGCGACGTTCGAACCCGGCGCGAAATTCCTGATGCGCGGGATCGGTTACGGCCATCCCGACTGGCCGCATGGCGGGTGGAAAGGCGCGCTGGCGGTCGAACGCGAAGACATGGGCCCGGCGGCCATTTCCGCCGGGCGCCCCGACCATCTGCACATTCAGGCACTGGCGCGAGTCACCGTCGAGGATGGCGGGCAAACGCACGTCGGGACCGGCATCCTCGAACAACTGATCCTCGGCCCTTACGCCCCACTCGGACTCACGACGGTGTTCGGTGACTAAGGTCTTTCGCGTCGAACAGGTCACCGCAGAATGGCTCAGCGAAATGCTGGGCACCCGCATCGACCGGTTGTCGCACACCCCGATCGGAACCGGCCAAGTCGGGGCGACCTATCGGTTCACTCTGGCCGGTGCAGGCGCGCCCGCGACGCTGGTCGGAAAATTCGCGGCCACCGACGACGTGTCGCGCGCGACCGGTGTGGCACAGAACAGCTATAAGCGCGAGACCGGCTTTTACGACCGCTTGGCGCGGGGGAAGTCGTTGCCGGTTCCTGAAATACTATATGTTGGGTTCGATGAGGCGACGCACGATTTCGCCCTGATCATGCGCGAAATCGCCGGCGCACGCGCGGGCGATCAACTCGTGCCGTTAACGCAAAACGAAGCCGAGACCGCGGTCGATGCACTCGCGGCCGTTCACGGAGCATTCTGGGCCGACGCGACGCTCAACACGCGCGACTGGTTGCCGGGCTCAGCAAAGCTGCCGCACGGCACGGTCGATCCGCTTTATGCGATGCTGTGGCCTGCGTTTCTCGAACGTTATGGCGCATGCGTCACGCCGGCGATGCGTGAGGCCGGCGACGCTCTTGTGGACCGCGTCGATGCGTGGATCGCTTGTGGCGGATCTAAAACGCTCGTCCACGGTGATTATCGCCACGACAATCTGCTGTTCGACCCGCAGGGCGGCGTGACTATCGTGGATTGGCAGACCTGCGCCGTCGGGCGTGGCGTGCGCGATCTTGCCTATTTCGCCGGCACGTCGCTTTCACCGAACGATCGGCGGGCTTGGGAACGCGTATTGTTCGACCGCTGGTTGTCGGCGATCAAAGCTGAAACCGAAGCCGATACAGAGTGGGTCGAATATCGCCGCAGTGCTTTTGCCGGCTTCCTGATGGCTGTCGCGGCGTCGATGATCGTCGGACGCACCGAACGCGGCGACGCGATGTTCCTCACCATGGGTGAGCGCGCCGCCGCGATGGTTCTTGATCTAGGCTCGATCAACCTGATTTAACGGCAGGAATAACCGTTCCGTGATCCGTTGCGATCGATCGAACTGCCGACGGCACCACCGGCTGCGGCACCGATCAGCGCGCCGAGCAAGCTCGAACGGCCATTGGCGATGGTCGCGCCAGCCAGCGCACCGACACCCGCACCGATGATCAGACCGGTCGTGCCGTCCGACCGGCGGCAATAATAGCGCCCGTCATACCCACGATAGACGCGGTCGTTCTGGCTGAGCCGGCGCGGCTGATAATAGCGGCCGTCGCGATAGTAGCGGTCGGCATAATAGGTGCCGTAACGCGGGTCGGGATTGTTATAGTCGTAACGGTTCCACTGGCGATAATGGCGCAGTTCACGGCGGTAGTCGCGACGCGCCTGATCGTAATTATAGACGCCGCGCGCAGCGTTTTCGCGCTCGAACGTCGTCTGCTGTGCTTGCGCCGGGGCGGCGGCGACGGTCATTCCCGTCATCGCCGTTGCGGCCAGCGCGATCGCATTGATCATCGTCTTCATCGGGTCTCTCCTACGATTGACGCAGGTTGAACGGACCGCAGGTGGAACGGTTGCGTGAACCCAAAACTACTTTCGGTTCACCCGGGCGTCAGGCGGCCGACGTGCGCCCGGTCCGCTCTAATTTGCCCCAGCCGACACGCGGTCCCGACAGCGCCGCGCCGATCGCGCGCAGCACCACGCCATACATCAACTGGCGATAGACGATGCGCTGCGTGATCAGCCGCCAGAACGGATAGCCCTTCTCGCGTGGCTCCAGCCGATAGGCGATGAACCCGCACAGCAAATCGATGGCGGTGAACACGATCCAGAAAATCGCCATCGTCAGCACATCGGACTGCGTCTGCGCCCAGCCATGCTGGTGCACCCGGATCACCGTGCCGATCGCGCTCACGACCAGGGCGAGGTCGATGACCGGCGAGATCATCGCAAATACAATCTGGAACAACCACGCCTGTGGCAGCCCGACCAGCGCCAGCCCCAGCGGCTTGCGCGTGCGGATCACCGCGCGATGCTTCCACAGACATTGCAGCGTGCCATAGGCCCAACGGAAACGCTGCTTGCCCAACTGGCGCAGCGTTTCCGGCGCCTCGGTCCACGCCACGGCGTCGATGTCATACGCCACGCGCCAGCCCGCGCGCTGAATGGCGATGGTCAGATCCTGATCCTCGGCCAGCGTGTCGAGCGGATAGCCGCCGACCGCGTCGAGTGCCGTCCGACGCCACGCCCCGACCGCGCCCGGCACGACGGTGATCGCGTCGAAGCCGGTCAGCGCACGGCGTTCGAGATTCTGCGCGGTGACATATTCGGTCGCTTGCCAGCGGGTGACGATGTTGACGCGGTTGCCGACCTTGGCATTCCCCGCGACGGCGCCCAGCGTCGGATCGGCGAACCAGCGGGCCAGGCGCGCGATCGTCGTCGTTTCGAACTGCGTATCGGCATCGAGCGCGATGACGATGTCCGATGTCGTCAGCTCCAGCCCGAGATTGAGCGCCCGCGCCTTCCCGCCGTTTTCCAGCGTGAGGAGGCGCACCCGCGGTTCATCGGCAAAGGCGGCAGAGACGATCGCGCTGGTATCGTCTTTCGATCCGTCGTCGATGACGATCACTTCGACACGCACATCTTCGCTCGCCAGCACGCGGTGGATAGACCCTTCGATCACGCGCGCTTCGTTGAACGCGGGGATGAGCACGGAGACCAGAGCGTTGCTCTCCCCCGCGGGCGGGTCATCCTGCCGCCCGTTTTGCCGGACCGCCAAAATCGCCATCAGCACCGCGCGCGCAATGCCCAGCGAAATCGCGACGTAGAACAGCCATTTGAGCAACCAGAGCAACGATGCGAGGAACAGGAACACGCTAACGTCGACCCGCACGGCGAGCAGGTCGCTGCCTTTGACCAATGGCATCACCGCTTGCGGCGTGACCCCGGCCAGTTCGGACACTGTGACGATCTTCAAACCCTTGGCGCGCAACCCATCGATGATCGCGGGCAAGGCCGCGACAGTCTGTGCACGGTCGCCACCGCCATCGTGGAGCAGGATGATGCGCGTCGAATGCTGCGGATCGGCGCTGTCGCCGGCGGCCAGCGCTTTCTGGATGATCGCCGCGACGCCGGGGCGTTTCCAATCGTCGGGATCGACGTGCAGCCCGACATTCAGATAACCAGCCTGCTGCGCCGCGAGCGCCGGGCGCAATTCCTCGCTGGTCGTCGGCTCGGCGTCGCCGAAATATGGTGCGCGGAACAACCGCGTCGAATGCCGCGTATACGCCTCGATCAGCCGCTGCGAGGCGTTGAGCTCCAACTGCGTGCCACGCGGTGAGACCTCGGCGAGATTGGGATGCGTGTAGCTGTGGTTACCCAACTCGCTGCCGCCATCGACGATGCGCCGGAGCAATTGCGGGTGCGAAATCGCATTCTCGCCGATGACGAAGAAAGTGGCGGGCGCATGCTTCGCCTCGAGCACGTCGAGGATACGCGGGGTCCAGGTCGCATCGGGGCCATCGTCGAACGTCAACGCGACCATCCCCGCACGATCGCCGCCTCGGCGCACGACATAGGGGCTGGGCAAACTTTGATAGGCGACCTGGCGGATCAGTCCGCTGGCGTCGAACGCCACCTGCCGCGCGCCATCGCGCGGCGTGGCTTCGATGCGCAGCAATTCGCCAGTGCCTTCGACGTCGACACTGCCTTCGTAACGGACGATACTCAGGTCGGGCTGCGTCCCCGCCTCGACCGCCGCCTGCGCCGCCCAGAACCCGGGGTCTTCGCTGCCCATGCGCCACAAGGCGACGCCGGCGACGCCTTCGCGGCGCACCGCCTTCAACTGATTATACGCGCTCGCGGCGTCGAGGATCCAGACGTTGTGCGTGACCCCGTCTTCTTCGTACGAGAACGTCGAATTACCCGATGTCTTGTCGAACCCCGGCGTCGCATCGCTTTCGGATGCCTCGAGCCATGCTTCCTCGACCGACAGATTGTCGCTGTCCTTGCCGTGCCAGTCATAGGCGTAATTGCCGACCGCCACGATCGCCTTGTTGCGTGGCACCTGGCGCAGCGCGTCCTGCAGGCGCGCGATGAACCAGCCCTGCGATGCGATCGGCCCGGGGCCGAACCCGGGCGAATGCTCGTCATAATCCATCAGGAACAACCGGTCGGCGGCGCGCGCGAAATCGGCGAGGCGCCAGTCGGGATCGCCGAGCGGCACGGCCAGCGTGACCAACCAGCCGCGCTTGGCAAATTCGGCGCGCGTTTCGCCGATGAAACGCAAATAATCGCCCAATGCCGAACGCGGCAATTCTTCGAAATCGAACGCGATGCCGCCGCCTTTTTCGCGCTCGACCATTGCCGTCAGCACCTTGAGCATCGCGCCGCGTCGCGCCGGGTCGGCGAGGATCGCCGCCATGCCCGGGCCATCCCATTTGTCGTTGGCGGCGTTCTGCACCATCGGCAGGACGCGGGGGCGGTTGGGCGCGGCGGCAATAACGCGGTCGAACGACGGATCGGCGGTGAACACCGCGCGCTTGCCGCCTTCCGTAATGCTGCCGAGCGTCGGCACGACCCAATCGAGTTGCGCCACATCTCGATGCAGCGAACTCAGGCTGTCCGGGTCCCACGGCACATAGAAACCGACCATCACCGCATCGGCGGCGGTCGCATGCGCGCGGCCCGAGGGCAGCCAGCCAATCTGTCGCCCGATCCGCGCGAGCTGCTGCTTCAGCGGGCGGGCCTGATACCGCTCACCGATCGGATGCAACGGGCCGCCGACCGGCACCGCCAGCACGGTGATGGCGAAGGCGACTGCGCCCGCGACGATCAGCAGGAGCAGCGCGCCGACCACGGCGATCGACCGCCGTCGGCGGCGCCCGCTCGGATCGTAGAAAATCGGATTTTCGGCCATCGTCAGAGCGCCTACTTCAACAGCACCAGTTCCTCGGCCATCGTCGGGTGCAAGGCAATCGTGTCATCGAACTGCGCCTTGGTCAGTCCCGCCTTGACCGCCACCGCCGCCGCCTGAAGAATTTCCGCCGATTCCGGGCCGATCATGTGCAGCCCGACGACGACATCGTTCGAGGCGTCGCAGATCATCTTGTACAGCGACCGTTCGTTGCGCCCCGCCAGCACATTCTTCATCGGCCGGAAATCCGAGGTATAGACCTTGACCGCGCCCAGCTGGTTCTTCGCCTGCCCCTCGGTCATGCCCACGGCGGCGATCGGCGGGTGGCTGAACACTGCGCTCGGCACATTGACGTAATCGACGCGCGTCGGCTTGTTGCCGAAGACGGTATCGGCAAACGCTTGTCCCTCGCGGATCGCGACGGGGGTCAACTGGATGCGGTCGGTCACGTCGCCCACCGCATAGATCGATCCGACCGACGAGCGGTTATCCTCATCGACCTTCACCGCGCCCTTGTCCGTAAGCACAACACCCGCCTCTTCGAGCCCCAGCCCCTTGGTATTGGGCGCGCGACCGGTGGCGAACAGCACCATGTCGGCATGGATGTTTTCGCAACCCGCCATGTGCACGTCGAGCGTGCCGTCCTTGCGCTTGACGATCTTTTCGAATGGCGCGTTGAAGCGGAATTCGATTCCTTTCATCACCGAGATCTGCAGCAACCGGTCGCGGATCTGCTCGTCATAGCCGCGCAAGATCTGGTCGCTGCGATTGACCAGGATCACGCGCGCCCCGAACTGATGGAATATTCCCGCAAATTCGTTGGCGATATAGCCGCCGCCCGCGATCACGATGCGCTTTGGCAGCTTTTCGAGGTTGAACACCTCGTTCGACGTAATGCCGTGCGCACTGCCGGGGAATGTCGGGACGATGGGATAACCGCCGGTCGCGATCAGGATGGTCTTGGCGGTTATGTCGCGTCCGCTGGCCAATTTGATCCCGTTGGGCCCGGTAATGACCGCGCGCTCCCTGATGACCTCGACATGGTGATTGCCCAGCGTCTGGCCGTATAATTCTTCCAGCCGGTCGACTTCGGCCAGCACATTGTCGCGAAGGACCGGCCAATCGAACTTGCAGTCGGGTACGTCCCACCCGAACCGCCGCGCATCGGCCAGATCTTCGGCAAAATGCGCGCCATAAATCAGCAGTTTCTTGGGCACGCAGCCGCGGATGACACAGGTGCCGCCGACGCGGAATTCCTCGGCCACCGCCACCTTCGCACCATGCGCCGCGGCGACCCGGCTGGCGCGCACGCCGCCCGACCCCGCGCCGATGACGAACAGGTCGTAATCGTATTCAGCCATGCGTCATTCCTTTAGTGACTGCCTAAGTCACCCCGCGGGCATGTTGGCAAGACGGCATTCGGGCCAGGTGCGCAGACCCACGGTCAAGCGCGCCCAATCACCCCGCGTCCAGAACTCCGTCCGGCGGCGATGATCCAGCCCCGTGAAACGCGCGCCGTCGGCGCTGACCGTCTGCGCCAACCGCAGCAACCGCCCATCGAAGTTGAGCACCACCCGGTCGCGCGAAAAACGCGCGATCACCACCGTCGGACCGCATTGAAAACGCGCCGCGGTCGGGATCGTCGCGCCCGCCAAAGCCATTGCCGCCAACACGATCATCGCCGTCTCCCAACCTTGCTACACCGCCTTGACCCACATCGAGCATCGCCCCATGCCGCCGCCGATGGACGATGCCCCGCCCGCCGCAATCGCGCCAGCCCCCGTCGCGCGCAGCGAGTGGCGCGATTTTGCCCTGTTCTGCATCAAGCTGTTATTCGTCGTCGCCTTGGTCCGCAGCTTTGTCTTCGCGCCGTTCAGCATCCCGTCGGAATCGATGATGCCGCGCTTGCTGGTCGGCGATTATTTGATCGTGACCAAATGGCCCTACGGCTTCTCGCGTTATTCGCTGCCTTATTCGGTGCCATTGATCCCCGGACGCGTCCTCACCACCTTGCCCCAACGCGGCGACGTGGTGGTGTTCAAGGAACCGCCCGAAAATAATATCGACGTGATCAAGCGCGTCATCGGCCTGCCCGGCGACACGATCCGCATGAAGGCGGGCCAGCTGTTCATCAACGGAACGGCGGTGCCGAAGGTCCAGATCGCCGATTTTATCGTGCCGGTCAGCCCGAACACCCATTGCCTGACCCCGGCATCGGATCATGGCAGCACCTGCCGCTATATGCGCTTTCGTGAGACCTTGCCCGGCGGGCGGAGCTATGACGTCCTGGATTTCGGGCGCTATCCGGCGGACGATACCGGCGATTACCGCGTCCCGGCCGGCCACGTCTTCCTGATGGGCGACGACCGCGATGACAGCGCCGACAGCCGCCTCGAAGCCGGCGGGTTCGGCTTCGTGCCGATCGAAAATCTGGTCGGCCGCGCGCAATTCTCGGTGTTCTCGACCGACGGCTCCGCCAATTACCTGCTCCCCTGGACGTGGTTCACGGCGGCGCGCTGGCACCGCATCGGCGAAGGGTTTTGAGCTGGCTCGCCGAGACATTGGGTGCGGAGCCGCGTGATGCGACGCTGTACCAAACCGCGTTGACGCATCCAAGCCACGGCGCGGACAATTACCAGCGCCTCGAATTTCTCGGCGACCGCGTCCTCGGCCTCGTCATCGCCGACTGGTTGAGCGCGCTGTTCCCCAGGGACCGCGAAGGCGAGCTGTCGCACCGCTTCGTCACTCTGGTGTCCGGCGCGACCTGCGCCGATGTCGCCCGCGATCTCGGCCTGCGCGGCCATGTCCGCCTCGGCAAGCAGGCGCGCGACGATGGCGCGGCGGACAGCGACAACATCCTCGGCGACGTGATCGAGGCGCTGATCGGCGCTTTGTATCAGGAACACGGGTTGCAAGCCGCCCGCGCTTTCATCCACCGTGCCTGGGCCAGCCGGATCGACGGCAAGGCTGCGGTGCCGCGCCATCCCAAATCCTTGCTTCACGAATGGGCGGAAGGACATAAGCGCAAGCCGCCGACCTACACCGTCATCGACCGCTCGGGTCCCGACCATGCGCTTCGCTGGACCGTCCGTGCCAGCCTCGGCACTGCGGGCGAGGCGGACGGCACCGGTTCGTCCAAACAGGAGGCCGAAACCGCTGCGGCCACCGCTTTATTGGGAATGCTCAGCCTATGACGCAGCATTGCGGCCTCGTCGCTGTGATCGGCGCGCCCAACGCGGGCAAATCGACCCTCGTCAATGCGCTGGTCGGCCAGAAAGTGGCGATCGTCACGCCCAAGGCCGGCACCACGCGCACCCGCCTGATGGGCATCGCGATCGAGGGTGAGGCACAAATCATGCTGGTCGACACGCCCGGGATTTTCGACGCCACCCGCCGCTTCGACCGCGCGATGGTCCAGGCGGCATGGGGCGGCGCGCAGGATTCGGACGTCATTGCTCTGGTCGTCGATGCCACGCGCGGCGGCGGACCAAAGCTGGCGGGCATCCTCACCGCGCTCGAAAACCGCAGCGAACCCAAGTTGCTGATCCTCAACAAGGTCGATGCGGCGGACAAAGGCAAGCTCCTCGCGCTCGCGCAGAAACTCAACGAGCGGATCGAGTTCGACGAAACGCTGATGGTGTCGGCCACCACCGGCGATGGCGTCGCGGACCTCAAAGCCATGCTCGCCGCGCGCCTGCCCGAAGGGCCGTGGCACTTCCCCGAGGATCAGGTCAGCGACGCCCCCGAACGGATGATGGCCGCCGAAGCCACGCGCGAACAATTAACGCTGCAACTGCATCAGGAACTGCCTCAGGCGAGCGCAGTCGTCACCGAAAAATACAGCGAACGCGACGACGGCTCGGTCGAAATACACCAGCAAATCCTCGTCGAACGCGACAGCCAACGCGCCATCGTCCTCGGCAAGGGCGGGGTGCGATTGAAAGAGATCGGCTCAAAGGCGCGGGCCGAACTGGCGACGTTGCTCGACCGCCGCGTCCACCTCTATTTGCACGTGAAGGTCGCCCCCAAATGGAGCGACGACCGCGGGATCTATCGCGACATCGGACTCGACTGGGTCGACTGAAGCAGCTGGTCGACCCAAGCGGGCACCAATGTGCTGGCCGGGCCGATCCGCGTCGTGTCGAAATAGATGCTGCCCGCGCTCGGATCGAGGTTCATCTCGAGCGTCTGCGCGCCATGATAGCTGGCCGTCCGCACGAAGCCCGCCGCCGGATAGACCGCGCCCGAAGTGCCGATCGACACGAACAGATTCGCGCGGGAGACCGCCGCGTCGATCTCCTCCATCCGGTAGGGCATTTCGCCGAAAAACACGATGTCGGGGCGGAGGGCGGGTCGTCCACAGTCCGCGCACAGCGTCGCGGGCGGCAGACCTTCGAGCCACGCCCGCCGCGCGCCACACGCGGCACACAGCGCCGATTTCAGCTCGCCATGCATGTGGATTAGTCGAGGCGCACGGCCCCCTGCCGTCATCCCGGCGAAAGCCGGGATCCATCCCTCCGGGCGTACCCCAGGTTCGGACGATGGACCCCGGCTTTCGCCGGGGTGACGAGAAAGGTGCTGCCAGGCACGCTCATGCAGATCGTCGACATTCTGCGTGACGATCAGCAACTCTCCCGACCATTCGGCATCGAGCCGCGCCAGCGCGACATGCGCTGCATTGGGCTCGACTCGATCCAGCGCCGCGCGCCGCTCGTCGTAGAAGCGGTGCACCAATTCCGCATCGTGCCTCAGCGCGTCGGGGGTGCAAACATCCTCGACGCGATGCCCTTCCCACAGCCCGCCGGGCCCGCGAAACGTCGCCAGCCCGCTTTCGGCTGAAATCCCCGCCCCGGTCAGGATGACGATGTTGCGAGGGGTCACGCCATGCCGTTGAGCGCGGTTATCGCCTCTTCATCGAGCGTGATGTCCGCGACAGCCAAATTCTCCGCGAGGTGCGCGCGCGACGACGTGCCGGGGATCAACAGGATGTTCGGCGACCGCCGCAACAGCCATGCCAGCGCTGCCTGCAAAGGCGTGATCTCCAGCCGCGCCGCCTCCCGCGACAGCACATCCGACTGCAACGGGCTGAACCCGCCGAGCGGGAAGAACGGGGTATAGGCGATGCCTTGCGCGGCAAGGCTGTCGACCAACGCATCGTCGCCCCGATGCGCCAGATTATACATGTTCTGGACGCAGACGACCGGCGTGATCGCCTGTGCCTCGGCGATCTGCTCGGGCAGGACGTTGCTGACCCCGACGCCGCCGATCAGCCCGTCGTCGCGCAACCTGGCGAGCGTTTGGACCTGTGTAGCGATCGACCCCTTGGCGGGTTCCTGCGCGAACATCGCGCGGTAATTGACCGCGCCGATCTGCTCGATGCCCAGCCGGGTGAGATTGTCTTGGACCGCCGACGTCAATTGCGCAGGAGTTTGCGCGGGCAGCCAGCCGCCCTTGGCATCACGCACCGCCCCGACTTTGGTCACCAAGGTGAGATGCGCGGGATAGGGATGCAGCGCCTCCCGGATGATGTCGTTGACGACGAACGGCCCGTAATAATCGCTGGTGTCGATATGATCGACGCCGGCATCGACCGCCGCCCGCAGCACGGCGACCGCCTCGGCACGGTCGCGCGGCGGACCGAACACGCCCTTCCCCGCCAGCTGCATCGCGCCATAACCGATGCGATGAACCGTCCGGTCGCCGATTTGATACGTGCCGGCGGCGTCGAGATTGGCCATGCTGGGTCTCCCTGAATTACTCTCCAGCATCAACTTGCTCGGGCGACCAATGATCCACGTCGCCGGTAATTTCGACCCAAGGGTGTTTGCGGTTTTCGTAAACCGAATAGCTTGGCGCGGGGAAATTCGGGTCGGCGAACGCACCCATCGGCACGGCGGTCACGCCGGGCATCAGTTCGATCACATAAGTGACCGTCGCGCCGCATTCGGGACAGAAGTGGAAGGTCGCGCGATTGCCGCTGTCGGACACATTCGAATACGCCTTGGCCTCGCCCGTCACGGTGATGCGCTCGTCGGGCCAGCGCGCCTGCGCCGCAAAGGCGCTGCCCGAACGCCGCTGACAGTCGAGGCAGTGGCACACCGACACGCGCACCGGCTCTCCTTCGCATTCGGCGCGAAGCTGGCCACAGCGACAGGTGGCGGTGCGGGTCGTCACGGCGTCTCTCCCTCGATTTCCTGCTGTCCTACACCGGCTTGCTTGTGGCAGGAACGCGGCATGACCCGACCGGCCTCGCCCCCCTTCCCCACAGCCCTTATTGGCACATGTGAATCGTGTGAACCGGGCGGCGGAGCGAAACGATAATGGCAGATGTGAACCGTGTGAATCGCGGCACCATTCGCGTCGGCGTCGGTGGCTGGGATTACGACCCGTGGCGCGAGACATTCTACCCCGCGGGCCTCAGCAAGGCGAAGCAATTGCCTTATGCCGGGACCCAGCTGACGGCGATCGAAATCAACGGCACCTATTACGGCAGCCAGAAGCCCGAAACCTTCGCCAAATGGGCCAAAGCGGTGCCCGACGGGTTCAAGTTCGCGGTCAAGGCGTCGCGTTTCTGCACCAACCGCCGCGTGCTGGCCGATGGCACGGAATCGATCGAACGGTTCCTGACGCAAGGGCTGACCGAATTGGGCGACCGCTTGGGGCCGATCCTGTGGCAGTTCATGGCGACCAAGAAATTCGACGCCGACGATTTCGCCGGGTTCCTCGCTTTGCTCCCCGCGACACAGGACGGCGTCCCGCTGCAACACGCCATCGAAGTGCGGCACGAGAGTTTCCTCGCGCCCGAATTTGCGGCGATGGTGGCAAAGGCCGGACACGCCGTCGTGTTCGCGCATTCGAACGACTTCCCCGAAATCACCGCGCCATCCTCCACGCTTTTCTATGCGCGGCTACAGGAGAGCGTGGACGAAGTCGCGACGGGCTATGATGCCAAGGCGCTCGACGCCTGGGCGGCCCGGGCGAACGATTGGACCGCGGACGGGCGCGACGCCTATGTGTTCTTCATCTCGGGCGCAAAGCACCGCAATCCGGCGGCGGCCATGGCGCTGATAGAGAAATTGCAAAAGTAGCTGGACCCCGGCTCGGAGGCCGGGGCGACGCAGTCCGGTTATTTTACCCCATATCGTCGCCCCGGGCTTGACCCGGGGTCCAGCTTCTTCTTCGGAATCACTCTTATGGTGAAAATCGGAATCTACGGAAGCAGAGGCCGCATGGGGCAAGCCATCGCTCACGCCCTCGCGGACCAGAATCTCGTCCTCGCGGGCGGGTCGGATGCGGGCGACGATCCGCTCGAACTGGCGAAGAAGAGCGACGTGCTCGTCGATTTCTCCGCGCCCGTAGCACTCGGCGGGAATCTCGATGCGGCCGTCGCGGCGAAAACGCCGATCGTCATCGGCACCACCGGCCTGACCGAAGAACATCAGTCGATGATCGACGAGGCGGCGCAGTCGATTGCGGTGCTGCAGGCGGCGAACACCTCGCTCGGCGTGACGTTACTCACCGCATTGGTCGAGCAGGCGGCGGCGCGGCTGGACGAGGATTGGGACGTGGAAATCCTCGAATTGCATCACCGCCACAAGGTCGACGCGCCGTCCGGCACGGCGCTCGCGCTGGCCGCTGCCGCCGCGCGCGGCCGCGCACGGAGCCTCCCCGAAGTCAGTCGCTTCGACCGCTTCGAAAACGACTCCCCGCGCGACCGTGGCAGCATCGGTTTCGCGTCGCTCCGTGGCGGATCCGCGGCGGGCGACCACACCGTGCTCCTCGCGACAGAAGGCGAACGCATCGAAATCACCCACCGCGCCGAAAGCCGCGACATTTTCGCGCGCGGCGCGATCAAGGCGGCGCTGTGGCTCGTCCGCCTGTCGCCCGGGCGCTACACGATGAACGACGTGCTGGGGCTTTGAAGAAGGCCGATATTTTCGAGTTCTACCGGCGGTTGGCCGAGGCCAATCCGGACCCGCAGACCGAGCTTGAAAGCGTCAACATCTACACCCTGCTCGTCGCGGTGGCACTGTCGGCGCAGGCGACCGATGTCGGGGTCAACAAGGCTACCAAGGCGCTGTTCGCCAAAGTGCGCGATCCGCAGGCGATGCTCGATCTTGGCGAAGACGGCCTCAAGCAGCACATCAAGACCATCGGCCTGTTCAACACCAAGGCCAAGAACGTCATCGCGCTCAGCCGGATGCTGGTCGACAAATATGGCGGCGAAGTGCCGAACGAGCGCGCGCTGCTCGAGGAACTGCCTGGCGTCGGGCGCAAGACCGCCAATGTCGTGCTCAACGTCGCGCTGGGGGCGGAGACGTTTGCCGTCGACACCCATGTGTTCCGCGTTGGCAATCGCACCGGCCTCGCCAGGGGCAAGACGCCGCTCGCCGTCGAGACGATCCTCGACCGCCAGACGCCGCAGCCGTTTCGCAGCCACGCACATCACTGGCTGATTTTGCACGGCCGCTACATCTGCAAGGCGCGCACCCCCGAATGCTGGCGCTGCGTCGTTGCCGAGCTTTGCGCGTTCAGGCCCAAGACACCTGCGCCGAAGCAGAAGGATGCCGGAGGAACGCCATGAACAAGCTGCTGCTCGCTACCGCCCTCATCGCCGGTGCCGCCGAGGCCCGGCCGCGCGATATCCCCGTCGCGACGCCCGATGGCAAAGCGGTCAGCTGCCTCCAGACGACGCGGATCCGCGAAACGCGCGTGCGGTCGGACAGCGTGATCGATTTCTACACATCGGGCGGCAAGGTCTATCGCAACACCCTGCCCAACTCGTGCCCCAGCCTCGGGTTCGAAGAGAAGTTCGCTTACACCACTTCGACATCGCAGCTGTGCAATGTCGACATCATCACGGTGCTGCAAAGTGGTGGCGGCCTGTCGCGCGGCGCATCGTGCGGGCTGGGCATGTTTCAGCCGGTCCAGCTTGCCAAGAAGTAGCGCGCCCGCGTAAGGCCGCGCCCACGCACCGGTAGCTCAGCTGGATAGAGCACTGCCCTCCGAAGGCAGGGGTCAGGGGTTCGAATCCCTTCCGGTGCGCCATTCCCGTTCGATGTTGGGCACCATCCGTTTTGGATCGCCATCGAACCGGCAGATGGCGTGTTCCAGAGCGCGATTAGCGCCCACGATCTTGATAGTAGTGTCACCCACTTCGATGCGATCGACCATTGAACGGACGTAATGCTGGGCAAGAGCCGGGTTGTGGCAGCGCAACCCCTCGCGCATCAGGTCGCTAAACCGCTGCAAACGCTCGGGTGTGATGCGACGCTCAGACCGCTGCAACTTCCTTTCCAGCAATACGATATCGGTTTTAATTCCGGCCAACTGGTTGGTCTGTTCAGCATATTTGCGTGAAAAGCGCTCATCTGTCGCCGTCAACACGCCTTCTGCCACCAAATCGAGAAGACGATCGACGCCCGCTTCAAGTGCGGTCTGCCGCGACCGCAACTGGCGCAGCGCCTCGCGGCGCGAACTGGACGCGTCGGCAGAATAGTCGAGCCAACCCGACAACAATGCTTGCAAGCGCTCGGGTTTCAACACTTGGGCTTCGATTGCCGTCAATGCGATTGCGTCGAGCTTGGCCATCGGCACCCGCCGCCCTCGACAAACGCTTAAACCGGCGCGGGCGCGGTTTGAGCAAGCATAATATTTGTAACGTCCTGACTTGCCCGTCGACGTGGTCATTCCTCCGCCACAACCATCTCCGTCACAGCCGCATTTGAGGAGGCCAATCAGCAAGTTGTTGGTCGTTGTAACCCGTGCCGGGCGGTTCGCCGGGCGATGCTCGACAAGTCGTGCCTGCACGGCCTCGAAGTCCTCTTGCGACACGATCGGCGGGACCGGGATCGCGATCCATTGGTCTTCGGGACGCATTTCGCCGGTACGAGCGTTACGTTTGTTATAGAGCGCAACTCCCACGTACGCGAGATTGCGGAGGATGCGCTGCACGTTCGAGATGTAGAAGTTGCCACCCCTCTGCTTGTAACCATGGTCATTCAGCCACGCGGCCAATCTGGTAATGCCGAGCGGTAGCCCGCCTGGTGGTCCATCAAGATAAAGTTCGAACATTTTACGCACGATGAAGGCTTCGTCTTCGTCAATCTCGAGTTTGCGCTTGCTCTTGCCTCCGCGACGCTCGGCTTCGTAACTGCGATACCCGAGAGGCGGCGTCTGCCCGTTCCAGAAGGTGCTGTCAGGCTAATGCTAACTTGTCTCTGTCAGGAGGCGATGATGCAACCGATTTCCTACAAGCGGCACCGGTTTCCGCCCGACACGATTCGGCTCGCGGTGTGGCTGTATTTTCGCTTCACGATGAGTTTTCGGGACGTCGAGGAGCTGCTCGCCGCGCGCGGGATCGAGGTCAGCTACGAGACCATTCGGTGTTGGACGATCAAGTTCGGCCCGGCCATCGCCGCCAACATTCGGCGTCGCCGCGGGCGCGCCGACAGTGTGTGGCATCTTGATGAGATGGTCGTGCGGATCAGTGGTAAACGGATGTACATGTGGCGCGCCGTGGACAAGGAAGGTGAGGTCCTCGACATCTTGGTTCAGAAGCGCCGCAACAAAGCAGCTGCATTGAAATTGTTGCGAAAACTGATGAAGAACCAGGGCGCCATGCCCGAGGCAATCGTTACCGATGGCTTGGCTTCGTATCCTGCGGCGATGAAAGTTCTGGGATGCCTGGCCCGGCATCATCCCGGCCGATTACGCGACAACAACCGGGCCGAAAACTCTCACCTGCCGGTCCGGCGACGAGAGCGAAAAATGCAGCGCTTCAAGTCCCAGGGCCAGGCGCAACGCTTCGTTTCCACCCACAGCGCAATCTACAACACCTTCAATATCCAGCGTCACCTGATCTCCCGAAACACGATGCGCCTCTTCCGAACTTCCGCGATGGCGGAGTGGAACGCCGCGTCCGCCGCCGCTGCATGAAACGACAGAATTACGGTCTATTGCCGCTCCCGGAAGTTAACCTGACAACACCTCCACGCCGACCAGGCACGCTGGCAGTGAGGCGAAGAAGGAAAGCAGGTCTCGGCGACGCACCTCTCGGGCAACGATAACTTGGCCTTGGTCATCCACGGCGTGGACGAAGAACACATGCTTGGCCAGATCGAGGCCAACCGTGGTGACAGACGACAAATCGATTGGTAATTTACCCATGGACGGTGCTCCTGTGCTGGATCGCTTCGACAACGATCACAGACTGGCAGCGGGTTCTTCCGAATCAACTGCCAAACAGAGCGCCGTCCACACCATCAGACTAACCGGAATCTGGTTCGTTCGCGGCGAAACTGGCTGCGCTTGGCTGAAATTGAGCGGAACAAAGCCAGCCTGAACTTGGCCCATTCGCGGGACATTCGCGCCAAACGTTGGCCGCGAACCAGATAGGAAATCAGCGGTGCATTACGTCTGACAGTGCCCGTCGGGGAGGGCTGGCTATTGAGGCGCGTAGGCGCCATCCCGAATTTCATGAACAGGAGTCCATTTACGCCATTCGGCCACCCGAAAGCTGCCTGTCCACCTTCCACCCCTTGTGTCAGCAGACGTCGCATGAACGAATGACAGCTTTCGGGATTTGCCCGTGGGCACGGCGACGACTGGAATTGGGCGCGAAGGTGCCTGTCGGCTAACGACCCGTTTTCGGGCATTCTGACCTCGCCGACGTGCATCACACCTCGGCGATATAATCCATGACGGCTTGGTTCGGCCAGCGCTAGAGCGTCGGCGAAAGGTTGGCTCGTTGACGAACCGACCAGATTGCTCCAGCCGACTTCGTCATGATCGAGCTAGCGACACCCGATCAGGCCCTGGTAACGTTGCTCAAAGCCCTTGCTGCCCGGAAATACAGGTTCACCACAATCACGCCTGCGTCACACGAACGCGTGCTCGGACGGCAACCCGCACGTATCGCGGAGACCGTAGAGGACGTGTTCGGCTGGAGCCTGCCCTTTGGGGAACGGCTCCTCCCAGCCGATCTGCTTGAACCACTTCGTGCGAGTGGCGGGCTGGAGGATGTGTTCGGGGCTTTTCGGGCGAAGCTGCGCGTGTCTTCGGTCGATGGCCGGCTATATGTCCATTCGTCCTTCCCGACGGTCGCTGCCGACGCGGTGTTCCTGGGCCCTGATAGTTATCGTTTCGCTCGCCTGATTGCAGCCGAACTGTCACGCCAGCCGCTGGCGAAGACAGCAAGGGTCGTCGATATCGGCACCGGCGCGGGGGTGGGAGCGCTTACGGTTGGTGGACTAGCGCCCAACGCCAAACTGCTTGGCACGGATATCAACGCCGATGCCCTGCGGCTCGCTTCGGTAAATGCGACGGCGGCAGGGATGGATCTGCAGGTCATACAAACATCAGCCCTCGACGGCATTGACGGAACCTTCGATCTTATTTTGCTCAACCCGCCCTTCATTGCGGATGATGGCGACCGCGTATATCGCGATGGTGGAAGGCGCCACGGGGGCCAATTGTCGCTCGACCTTGCAAAAGCGGCGCTGGCCAGGCTTGCGCCGGGTGGACGGCTAATACTCTATACCGGCAGCGCGATCATAAAGGGTCAGGATCGCCTGCATCAGACGCTAGCTCGCCTAATCGAAAACGGATGTCGGCTGGAGTATAACGAGCTCGACCCGGACATCTTTGGCGAAGAGCTAAGTGAGCCTGCTTATTCAGAAGTTGATCGGATCGCTCTGGTTTCGGCGATCTTTCGCTGTCCAGTTTAGATTTCTGCCAATTACTCCATTGGAAAATTGGCGCGTAACGTTCTACTTCCACCGCTGTTGAGATGACGATCCAGCTGTGCATTCCCGGCGCGGAACAATCTCAAGCCAACTGGCTTTAATCCGGATGAAAATCATCTCCGTATGAGCCTTCCGTCTCTCCGCGGGGCACAGCTACGCATCAACCTGACCTATCTCTGGTGTCACCGACGCTTACCGCGGCTTGCCGATCCATCGCTGTTTACCGAGCTCGTGCAGCTCAGAAAGATGTTCGACCGCGACGAACGTATGCCCAAGCTTGCCGACAAGGTGGCCGCGAAGTCCATTGCTGCCGACCGGCTAGGCCGAGATTGGATCATCCCGATGCTTTGGTCGGGTGATGTCATGCCCGACGAATGCCCGTGGATGGGCCCGGTGGTTGTCAAAGCGCGGCATGGCTGCAACCAGAATGCGTTCGTCTACAGCGACTACGATTGGGCAGTGGCCAAACGCGCATCAGCGTGTTGGATGCGACATGACTACGGCCAGTGGCTCGATGAGTGGGCCTATCGAGAGATACCCCGCGGGTTGTTGGTGGAGCCCAAGATCGGGCCGAACGACAGCTTACCTTTGGACTACAAGGTTTTCGTCTTCGGCGGGCAGGCCACACATGTTCAGGTTCACCTCGATCGTGCCAGCCGTCATCAATGGGTGATCCATGACCGCGACTGGTGTGCGCTAGAAAACGGCGCACCCAACGTGGTCCGTCCTACTGCTCTCACCGCTATGCTGCTGGCTGCCGAAGAGATGGCCCGAGGTTTCGATTTCGCGAGAGTGGATTTCTACCAGCCCGACACCCAACCACTATTTGGGGAAGTTACTTTCTACCCTGGTTCGGGTCTGCTTGCCATTAATCCACCAAGATTGGATGCGGAATGGGGCAGGTTGTGGCTCAACGCACGTGCAGCGAACCAATGCCCCGCGCCAAGTAAGGCAGCACGCGCGCGATGAAGGCACTGCCTCGCGCTCCTAAGATGGGAGCTCCCGGTCGGCTTCCACCAATTGGCTGCTTCTGAGATCTGTGATCCATAAATTGAACGACTGGTTTTGGGCGCAAAGCTGCGATCGCGGAGCGACTGCTTGGTTCTAACCTGCGACTATTTATGGACTGGTCAGCTTAGGACCTTCGATGATCGATCGATATAATTCTATGTAGCGGTCGGCCATGCCATCGATCGAGAAACGTTCGCTTACCGATCGACGACACGCCCTGCGATCAATGTCGGCCGAGCGCCCGACCGCTGAAACCGCCTCGTCGAAACTATCGACAAGAAATCCAGTCACGCCATGCTCAACCAATTCCGCCATCGAACCGCGGCGGTTGGCGATCACGGGCGTACCGCAGGCCATTGCCTCAATCACCGAAAGGCCGAACGGCTCATCAAAGTTGATCAAATGCAGAAGCGCGCGAGCATGGCCAAGCGTTCGAACTCGCTGCTCTCCGCCGACCGCTCCATGATATCGAATGGTGGCTGATAAGTGCGGTAACACCTTGCGTTCGTAATAATCACGGTCCTGAATAACACCATAGAGGTCAAGCGCGCGGCCACTCGCCTGTGCCGCCGCAATTGCTTCGGCGGCGCCCTTGTCGGGATGTATGCGACCGAAAAAGATAAGGCTGTCGGCTCCGTCGGCGTTAAACGGGAAATCTTCGACCGGGACCCCATGATGGATCGTCGCGGCGTAGCTCAGTGCCGGGTGTCGGTCGGCGTCGCTGATGGCCACGTAGTGCACGCGGTCACCAAACGGCAGATACATCGGCAGGATCCGGTCTGAGCCGAATCCATGGATCGTTGTGACGATCGGCGTGTCAACCAAGGGCGCGAAAGCGTGAGCGGGAAAGTCTGCCTGGTTGTGGATCAAATCAAACTGATCGGCCTGCGCAAAGAGATGCGACAGATGGCGGTATTCCCACACCTTGGCGTCGATTGTCGCGTCTTCCTCGTAAGGCGCGGGAACAACCCCATCCAGCTTTGCCGCTGTTTGACTGTCGAGCGTGGCAAACAGCGTAACGTCTACCCCGCGCTCGACTAGCGCTTCAGTCAGCATGCTCGTCACAAGTTCCCAGGGGCCATAGGCGCGCGGAGGGGTACGCCATGCGATCGGCGCGAGCATGGCTATCCTCAAGACGTTGGCTTCACGATCAGTCCTTCATTGGGCCGAAGCATGCCCGGTTCGGGGACCCCGGAAAGCGTCGAGAGCAACACTTCACAATTGGGAAGCGTGACCCGCCGTACTTCTTCGCTCAGGTTCAGCGCGACAATGAAGTGCTTGCCGCCTCCACGACGCTCGTAGATCAGGACGTTTTCGGACGCACGTATAAGTGCAAAATCGCCGGCGTTGAGCGGGGAGTGAGCACGCCGCAGCCCCACAAGGTCGCGGTACAATTTAAGCATCGAACCGTCATCGGCGCCCTGTGTCTCCACGTTGCGCGTGGGCCAGTCGGCATTGATCGGCAGCCACGGCTCACCGGTGCTGAAACCGGCATTCTGCGAGCAGTCCCAAGGCATCGGCGTTCGCGAACGATCGCGCCCCAGTCCGCGACCCGGCTGCCGCAACTCCTGCGGATCACGCACGCGCTCGGCCGGGATATCGACCTTACCGATGCCGAGCTCGTCACCTTGAAATAGCGCCGGCGTTCCGCGCAGGGTCAGCAGCAGCATGGCCGCAACTCTTGCCTGTGATTCTCCGATCCGCGCGGCAATCCGAGGCGCGTCATGGCTGCCAAGAACCCAATTGGGCCAGCCGAACGAGGGCAGCGAAGTCTCATAATCGACGATCAGGTGTCCGAGGCGCTCGGCATTCCAATCGTTTTCGATCAGCTGGAAATTGAACGGCAGGTGGACCTGCGGCTGCTCGGGCGTGCCGAACCAACGTGCGTGGCGCTCATTCGGCAGAAAAATTTCACCGATCAAGACGCGCCCACCATAATCATCGGCAATCGCGCGCATCTCGGCCGAGATTGCGTGCGCCTCGGGTTGATCGGTCGAATAGCTTTGAAAGACGCGATCGCGCGCATTCATCAGGGGTGTCCAGTCCGGATTGACCGGGTTGTCTGGAAACGCTGCCGCCTTCACAATGTGCCACAGTACGTCGATGCGGAACCCGTCGACGCCTCGCTCAAACCAAAAGCGCATAACATCGAACATCGCTGCCTTGAGTTCCGAATTGCGCCAATTGAGGTCTGGCTGTTCCCTAAGAAAGGCGTGCAGATAGTATTGCTCGGTGGCCGCATCCCATTCCCAAGATGAGCCGGCAAAATCGCTCTCCCAATTGTTTGGGGGTCCACCCCCAGGCGCGGCATCAGCCCAGATATACCAATCGCGCTTGGGATTGTTGCGTGATGACCGGCTTTCGACGAACCAGGGGTGCTGGTCCGAAGAGTGATTGGGCACCAAGTCGAGAATAAGCTTGAGACCGCGCGCATGGATTGAGACGAGGAGCCGGTCGAAGGCGGCGAGATCACCGAACATTGGCTCGATCCCGCAATAATTCGAAACATCATAGCCGAAATCGGCCATCGGGGACGGGAAAATTGGCGAAAGCCAGATCGCATCAACGCCTAGGCTTTCGACATAATCCAGACGGTGTTCGATGCCAGCGAGGTCGCCGATGCCATCGCCATCGGAGTCCTGAAATGATCGCGGGTAAATTTGGTAGATAACGCCTGTTTCCCACCACGGGCGGATCATTCGTGCAACCATACGGCTAGATTGGCCGTACCCCGCGATAGATACCAGCCGAAACCTCGTCCGAGCTTCAGTGGCGGCTTATGGGGAAATTGAACGATGTACTGTACGACCGCAATTGGGCGCAAAGCTGTCGCGCGCCTCTAGCCGCCGAGCCCACATCTAAAGGTCAAAGTCCGCCGACCGCTTCTGCGGGCGATGAGGGCGCTTGGCCTGACCCGCCGCCAATATCGCCGAGCCAGGCAAAGCAGCCCACCAAACTGGCCATTCAACTTTCTTAGGTGTCCGCGTTGCACAGACAATCTCGACCTGTTCATCGACAGTCAGTTGCCGGTCTCCCAGTCGCGCAAGCGCTTGCTGGACCAGCCATGGTTCAATTCGCGTGTTGGCCGTTTCCCGATATTCATCCAGCACGACGCCCATTCGCAAGGCAACGAGTGCGGTGTTCACCGAACCAGGCGTCGTGGACACAAACACAATCCGGAGGGTGGTGTCAGTCGGATGCGAACTCGTCTCCACACGATGGAAGTCGGTCTTTGAAGAAAGCGGTTCAGGCGGCGAGTAGGCGCCACTCTGCAAGCGCCGCTGCGCGGCGTTCCTTGAAGACTGGGCGACTGACGAGATGGCGTTCGGTGTTGAAGTGATTATGGACGTTGGCGTGGACTGAGGCGAACTTTTGTAGCGTCTTCATTCGTCGGAATCTGAGCATCGCGCGTTCTCGTCGTCGGAATGGGAGATGGCTGTTTTCAACCCGGTTGTTGGCATGCCGGCCGACCTCCTGCTTGTCGGTGTTGCCGAGCACTTTCATCGCGGCCTTGTACGATGCCAGACCGTCGGTGACGATTGCGGCAGGTGAGCCGTGGCGCTTCAGCGCCTTCTTCATGAACACGAGCGCAGCGGCCTTGTCCCTGGTTTTTGTGATGAAGCTCTCGAGGATCTCGCCTTCGTGATCGACGGCACGCCACAGGTAAACCATCTCGCCATTTAGCTTCACGTACATCTCATCGAGATGCCATTTCCAATGGCGAAAGCCGCGCATGTGATTGACCCGCTTGCGGCGGATCTCGCCTGCGAACAGCGGGCCAAAGCGATTCCACCACAGGCGCACCGTCTCGTGGCAAAGGTCGAACCCGCGCTCGAACAGCAAATCCTCGACGTTGCGGAGCGACAGCGGGAACCGCACGTACAGCATCACCACTTCCCGGATCAGCTCGGGCGCGGAGTGGAAATACCGGAACGGGTTAGCCGGCTTGGCTCGAGATTTGCGGCTCATTCGCGGCGGCTAGCAGCCAGACCCCTGAACTGCCACATCCCTTTGACAACACCGTCAAATAGCATCAGCTGGGCCGGGGTCTCGCCCGACAAACGCCGTATCCTGCTCTCCGCCGGATGAAGGCGTGCCTGAAGCGCGTCAAACGACAACACGCCACCGATCGGCAGAATCAGCTCGCCGTCGAGGGCGTAGTCCCGGCAGCTAGTTTCCAGCAGTGCGGCGACGATCTCTGGAAAGTAGCGCGCCAGCGACTTGCCGGACTTGGACATGATCTCGACACGGTCGCCGAGCCGCGAGGCGATCGCGCGGAAACCGTCCCACTTGGGTTCGTATTGCCAGCCGTCCTCGGTCGGGAGGGCGTCGACCAGCTTCGCCTCCATCGGCTCGGTCTCCGCTAGCGGATGGGGTCTGTCCATCACGCGCGCCGCTTCCGCTTCGGCTTGTCCGAAAGCTCGATCCACACAGGCGCATGGTCGCTGGTCTTCTCCCAGCCGCGCACGTCGTGGTCGACCTGCGCATCGACCAGCCGGCCGGCCAGAGCCGGACTCAGAAGCAGGTGGTCGATCCGCAGCCCGGCGTTACGGGCGTAGGCGTTCCGGAAATAGTCGAAGAAGGTATAGATTGTCTCGTCGGGATGGATCGTGCGCAGGGCATCGGTCCAGCCTTGCCCGGTCAGTCGGAAGAACGCCTCGCGCACCTCGGGCGCGAACAGCGCGTCGTCGAGCCAGCGCTCAGGCTTGTAGACGTCGCGCTCGGTCGGCATCACGTTGAAGTCGCCGGCTAGCATCACCGGCAGACCAGACTCGAGCAATCCGGCGGCGTGCTCGATCAGCTTCTCGAACCACCGCATCTTGTATTCGAACTTGGGGCCGGGCCGCGGGTTGCCGTTCGGCATGTAGAGACCCCCGATCAGGATCCCGTTCACCGCCGCCTCAATGTAGCGGCTCTGCGACGGATCGGGGTCGTCGGGTAGGCCGCGCTGGGTCTCGTGTATCTCGCCGACCCGGCTGAGCATCGCGACGCCGTTCCAGCTCTTCTGCCCGTGCCAGATCGCCTCGTAGCCAAGGTCGCGGATCGGCGTTTCCGGGAACTTATCCTGTGGCGCCTTCAGCTCCTGCAGCACGACGACGTCCGGCTGGCTCTCCTCGAGCCAGCGCAGGAGCACGGGCAGCCGGCCGTTCACGCCGTTCACGTTGTAGGTTGCGATCTTCACAGGTCGGGCAGCACCTGATCGGCGCGCCCCCATCCGGACAGCGCCTTGGAGCCAGCGCGCCTTACGAGTTCTGCCGCGTCGCCGATGTGGAAGTGGTTCGGGGCATCGATGCTCTCCATCTCCTTCCAGGTGATCGGCACCGCGACTGGCGCGTTCTCGCGAGCGCGCACGCCATACGGCATGACGGCCGTCGCGCCGCGCTGGTTGCGGAGGTAGTCTACGAAGATGCGACCCTTGCGCTGGATCTTGGGAAGCGCGGCCGTGAAGTTCTCGGGATCGCTCTGGGCGACGGCCAGCGCCAGCCTATGCGCGAAATCCTTCACCTCGGGCCACTCGGCCTTCGGAACCAGCGGCGCGATGACGTGCACGCCCTTGCCGCCGGTCACCATCGGAAAGGTCTCAAGTCCGATCGACTTCAGGATGTCGCGGAAGTGGAACGCGGCCTTGCGCACCGCCTCGAAGTCGAGCCCCTCGTCGGGGTCGAGGTCGAACACGAGCCGGTCTGCCTTCTCGACGTCCTCGATCCGCGATCCCCAGCCGTGGAACTCGATGGTGCCCATCTGGACGCAGGTCAGCAGCCCGTCTGCGGTGTCGATAAACAGGTAGGGCTCCTCGTGCCCGTCCTTCTCCATGATGCCGACGTGCCTGACCGTGTCGCCGAAGCTGCCAGCGTCGTGCTTCTGGAAGAAGCACTTCTTACCCCGACCTTGGGGACAGCGGACCAGGCTCATCGGCCTGCTGCCGACCCATGGCAGCATGATGGCGGCGACGGTCGCGTAATAGTCGGCGAGCTGTCCCTTGGTGATGTTGGACTCTGGGAAGATGATCCGGTCGCGGTTGCTGATCTTCACCTTCGACCCTGCCGGGGCCTCGACCTGGGCGACGGCCCGCTCGACCTCGAGCACCACCGCCTCAGGCTTCTTGTCGGCGCGAAGGCCGAGGTAGCTCGGGTGCCGCAGCGTGCCCTCGTTCGTCATTTCGGTGTAGGCGATCTCGGCGACCAGCCTGGGCTTCAGCCAGTGCGCGCCCCGCACCTCGGCGCGTGGCGCCTTCACGGTCGGCTTGTCCTGCTCGAGCGTCGCCATCGTCTCCATCAGGCGAATGATCTCGTCATTGCTGAACCCGGTGCCGACCTTGCCAGCATAGCGCAGCACGCCATCCTCGTGCACGCCGAGGATCAAGGAGCGGAACAGACGCGACTTATCGGAAGGCGTCCAGCCGACGACGACGAACTCCTGCCGCTTGATGCACTTCGTCTTTAGCCAGTTCCCCGAGCGCGATCCTACATAACGGCCATCCGCTTTCTTCGAGATGATGCCCTCGAGACCGGCGTCGCAGAAGCTGTGCAGCAGCTTCTCGCCATTGCCCTCGATGTGTTCAGAGTAACGGATGCGGTCGCCACCCTCGGGCACGATCTTTCGCAGCATCGCCTTGCGCTCGGTCAGCGGCCGGCCGGTCAGATCCTCGCCGTCGAGCTCGAGAAGGTCGAACGCGATGAAGTCGATGCTGGCCGGCGCGCCCTTCAAGGCCCCCTGCAGCCCCTGGAAGCTGGACCGACCGTCCGCGTCCATCACGACGGCCTCGCCGTCGAGAAGCGCCGACCTCACGCCGAGTCGGGCGGCCGCCTCGACGACACCAGCGAACTTCTTGGACCAGTCGAGCCCCGAGCGCGTGTAGGCGCGGGCCGTGCCGCCGCCCACAGCCACCAAAAGCCGGTAGCCGTCATACTTCATCTCGTGGAGCCAGCGGTCGCCAGCGGGCACCGTGTCGACCAGCGTGGCGAGCTGCACCGGCCTGAATGGTGGCGGCTTCAGCTGCGCCGCCCTCCGGCTCTTCCCGCCCGGCGCAAACCGCTTGGATGTCTTCGTGGATGCCATCCCCCATAGACTCGTTCAGCGCCGGAGCGTTCCTTCACCCCCATCGAGCAAGCGGTGCCGGATCCTCGGGGACGCGCCTTGCGCCCGGTGCAGGCAGCCGTCGCCCTCGAAGTCGGCGCCCGCCGCGCCTATCTTCCATGGATGAGAATATTCATCAGCTCGCTGATCTCGAACTTCGCCGCGGAACGTCGCGCCGTTCGCCGCGCCGTCGAGACATTGCGCTTCGAGGCGGTGATGGCCGAGGACTTCGGCGCGCAGCCCAGCTCGCCACAGGTCGCCTGTCTTCAGGGCCTCCGGTCATCCGACTGGGTGGTGCTGGTTCTCGGCGAGGACTACGGCGCCGTTCAGCCCGTGTCGGGTCTTTCGGCGACGCACGAGGAATACCGCGAGGCCCGGAACACGAAACCCATCTTCGCCTTCGTGCAGGAGGGGACGTCGCCAGGCCCGGAGCAGGCGGCCTTCATCGCCGAGGTGCAGGCCTGGCAGGGAGGGCTCTTCCGGGGCGGCTTCCGCGACGCCGACGACCTTCAGGCGGCCGTCATCCGCGCGCTTCACGACTACACCCTCACCAGCGCGACCGGACCTGTGGACGAGCAGGAGATCATAGCGCGGGCTGTTGCGCTACTGCCACAGGAGAGCCGGAACACCGTAGAGGGCCCGTTCATCGACATCGCGGTCGCCGGAGGCCCTCGCCAGCAGCTGCTCCGCCCCGTGCAGATGGAGGCCCCCGATCTGGCCGACAGGCTTCTTCAGGAAGCCCTGTTCGGCGCAGACCGCTTCTTCGATCGCGCCGCCGGGACGGATAGCGGTCTCGATGGCCCGGACCTCGTCATCGCGCAGCAGCGCGGCCCGTCGTTCCGGCTCGGCGAAGACGGGTCGATGACGGTGCGCCTGCTCGCCACCGAACCGCGCAACCGTGACGTCTTCGGTCTGCCCGCGATCATCGAGGAAACGGTCCAGCAGCGCATCGCCACCGCGCTCGGGTTCGCAGCCGCTCAGCTTGAGCAGATCGACCGGACCGAGCGCATCACGCATGTCGCGATCGCCGTCCGCATCGCCGGGTCCGACTATCTCGGCTGGCGCACGCGCGCCGAGCACGCGGCCAGCCCGAACTCGATGACGATGGGCATGGGGGGCGACCAGCGCGGGCCCGTCACTGCCTTCAGACGCCGTGCGTCGCTGCGCCTCGACCGCACGAGCCTCGTAGAGGACCTCGTAGTCCCGCTGCGCAGGCAGTGGTCATCGCGGTAATTACCGGCTCAAAGCTAGTTGCTCGGCGCCGATTCACGAAATGCGGCGATTATCGCCTGCACGGTAAAGGGCTTCGGAATGATCAAACCCGGCGGGTTGCACGGACTGCACTCCTCCGGTGTCCCAGTAATGAAGATTACCGGTATCGGTCCCAATCGCCTATGGATTTCGGCCACTGCGCGCGGTCCCGTGCCCTCTAGCAGCTTTACGTCCGAGGTGATTACGCTCGGCGCGTGAGCTGCGGCAGCGGAGACAGCAGCCTCTTCCGTGTCAACTATTTCAAACGAAGTCGCCCCCTCCGACGCCAGGATATCCTGAATGGTCATCGCGACCAGAGGTTCGTCCTCGATGGTCAAAACATGGCACATGTCGTGGCTCCTGGCGATTTCTGTCAACGCAGCCGGCACCGCGTCGATCCGTAGGCTTCCGCAGGGGCTGCTTGCCTTTGGCTTTCGTTGGTTCAAAGTAGGACGCCCGGCAACGTTCGGCAGACACTCCAGTCACGAAGCGAGTTTTGATGGCCGACGCCTCGATCATTCCAGCGGACGAACCGCGTCGCCTGGCTGCCGTGCGGCGCTACGACATACTCGACACGCCACCTGATGGCGCGTTCGACCGAATTACCGCGCTGGCGGCTCGGCGCTTCGGTGTGCCGATATCAATCATCAGCATCGTCGATGAGGACCGGATCTGGTTCAAATCGCACCACGGGGTGCCGGTCGAGCAGATCGGGCGCGACCCCGGTCTTTGCGCGTCGGCGATTCTCTCAAATGATCCGCACATCCTCACCGATGCGAGCATCGATCCCCGTTCGCTTGCCAATCCGCTGGTAGCGGGTGACTTTGGGCTTCGCTTCTACGCCGGCGTTCCGCTGACCACTGACGACGGCCATAATCTCGGAACCCTGTGCATCATCGATAAAGAGGCGCGGCCGATCGACCAGTCGCAGATCGACGACCTGAAGGACCTTGCTGCGATAGTGATGGACCAGATCGAAGTGCAGCTTTCCGCGCGCCAGGCGGTCTCCCAGGCTGAGTTGATGGCCAAGGAAATCGACCACAGGGTCATGAACAGCCTGCAATTCGTGTCGGGTTTGCTGTCGATGCAGAGCCGCGCGCTCGATGATCCCGACGCAGTGGATCATCTTCAACTTGCCGCCAACCGCGTCGCCGCAGTCGCGCAGGTGCACCGCCACTTTTATGCGGAGGCCGCCGATCACGCCTCCTGTATCGCTTTCCTGAGGCGGTTATGCGCCGATCTGGAATCGATCCTCGGACGGAAAATTCAGGTGAGCGGGGATGAGGGCAACATCCCCACAACGTCGGTGCAGCCCGTCGGACTGCTCGTCAACGAGCTGGTCACGAACGCGGCCAAGCACGGTCAAGGCGTGATTGAGGTCCGCTATGAGATCGAGGGAAATCAGCATGCCCTGATAGTCTCCGACGAAGGTCGCGATCTCCCGAAAGACTTCGATCCGGCTGCGGCGAGCCGGAGCCTAGGCATGCGGGTCGTGACCTCGCTTACAAGACAACTCGGCGGCGAGCTGACGAGCGGTCATCGACCCGACGGCGGCACCTGTTTCAAGGTGTCGTTTCAGGCACAGCCGTAGGTTTCTTTTAGCCAGCACTCCTCCAATCACTCGCGACAGTTGAGCACTGCAGGTCGGCTAGCTTTCCGAGATGATCCGGATCGTAGCCGGGTCTCGAACACCGTCGAACCAGCGCTCCAACGCCGCGGCGAACAGCGGCCCACCGCCAGCGTAATCGAACAAGGTGAGTGAGGACCGGAGCTTCATTGCATCGACCTCACCGAACACCGCGATAGCCGTCAGTCCAGTGAGATCCTGCAGCACGGCCACGCTCTCCCCAAGGCGGGTGCCGAGGACAGGCTCGTCGAGATAGGCGCGAGCCTCTTCGAGCGACCGGATAGCGAAGCGCTGGGCCATCTCGCTTCGGCCCAGCCCCGCAATCTGCGGAAAGATGAACCACATCCAGTGGCTGCGCTTCGCGCCACGCCGGATCTCCGAGAGCGCGGCCTCGTAGCTATCGCCCTGGGCAGTCAAAAACCGTTCAAGGTCGAAAGGGTCGGCCACGGTCTTTCCAACCATCAGTGCGGTCGCTCGCTCTGCTCGAAGATCTCGTCGATCTTGGCGGTAATGACCTCGTAGAAGCTGCGGCCGTGCGCGTCGTGCGAAGCGCGCATCTGGATCGCGCGCGACTTGATGTGGTTGGCTGCGGTCAACGCACCAAGGTGGAAATCCTCCTCTGTATGCAGGCGCGTGTCGGCATCGAGAAGGGCGCCGATCGCCAAGGCGTAGAAGTCCATGACGTCGTCCGCCTTTGGCGGCCTCCCCGCAGCGGCCCGGAATTCGCGCTCGACCGTCCCCATGATTATCTGGAGCGTGCGGATCTTCACATCGTCATCGATGCTCAGCAGACCCTCCGAATTGGTCGGCATCAGCTCGTCTCCTCGATGGTCTCCGCGGCCCGGTCTTCACGTGCAACATTGCACACTCCGACGACCTTTATTCCAGCGACCCGTTGACTCAGCGCCGTTGATAAGAACAAATAAGGAACGAATCAACTTGTTCGCTAGTCTGCTGATGCCATGCGCCAATCCCTCGTCCTCGAAGATCTGCGTGCGCGCATCGCCCGCATCGAGGGTGCAGGCGCCCGCCACGAGGCAATACCGTTCGGCATCGAAGCGCTGGACTCGCGCCTTCCCGGCGGTGGCATCGCCTCCGGGGCGCTCCACGAGATAACCGGTGGCACCGACCTCGCCGACGATGCCAGCGCGACAGTGTTCCTCGCTGGCATCCTCGCAAGAATAGAGGGCCCGGTCCTCTGGTGCTTGCGGTGGCGCGACCTATTCGCGCCCGCCTTGCATCTCGCAGGCCTCCACCCCGACCGGGTAATCCACGTCGAGGCCGGGAGCGATGCGAACGTGCTGCTCGCGATGGAGGAATGCCTGCGCCATGCGGGACTGGCCGGCGTCGTCGGCGAGATCGGCAAGTATTCGACCACAGCGTCCAAACGCCTGCAACTGGCGGCCGAAGGCTCGGGCGTCGCGGCGTTCGTCTTCCGCCGGTCGTCGAAGGCGGACCAGGCCGCCGAGGGGACGGCGGCCGCCACGCGCTGGCGGATCACCGCCGCGCCGAGCGAGGATCTCGGCATCCCCAGTCTCGGCCGTCCCCGCTGGCGCGTGGAACTCGCACGCGTGCGCGGCGGCAACCCGCACGCCTGGATCATGGAGGGGTGCGATGCGCAGGGTCGCCTCGGTCTATCTTCCGCACTGGTCGACGGACCGGTTGCGGCGGAAGACCGCCAAGTCGCCGCCTAACGACGCCCGCCCAGGCGGCGGACCGCTGGCAACCGCGATCCCGGACCACGGCCGCCGCGTCATCGCGGCGGTGGACGTAGCGGCGCGCTCGCTTGGCATCACACCAGGCATGACCGTGACAAAGGCGCGGACGTTCGCACCCGGCCTCCAGGTGGTCGACGCCGAACCGGATGCAGACGCCGAGGGCCTCCGGCACCTCGCGTTGTGGGCTGGCACCAGATACGCGCCACTGGTCGCGCCGGATCCGCCGGACGGGATCTGGATCGATGTCACCGGCTGCGCATCGCTGTTCTCTACCGAGCGCGCGCTGCTCAAGGACCTGCACCGGCGCACCGCGGCGTTCGGGCTCACGGTCCAGATCGCGGTCGCCGACACCGCCGGCTGCGCGCATGCCGTCGCGCGCCACGTGCTCGCCGGACGCCCCGTCACGATCGAGCCCGGCGACCACCGCAAGGCGATCTCGCTCCTGCCGATAGCGGCGCTCAGGCTCGAATCGCCGACGGTGGAGGCCTTGCGCAAGCTCGGTTTCGAGCGGATCGAGCAGCTGATCGACGCGCCGCGCGCGCCACTCGCGAAACGCTTCGGGCGCGGGCTCCACCGACGTCTCGACCAGGCGCTCGGCAACCTGCCCGAACCGATCGAGCCGGTGTTCCCCGAGCACCTCCCGCGCGCGCGCCGCGGCTTCATGGACCCGATCGCCACGTCCGAGGCCTTCGGCCGGGTCATCGGAGACCTCGTGGGCGATGCCGTCGAGCAACTCGTCCGTGTCGGCAAGGGCGCTCGGCGGCTCGACTGCCTGTTCCACCGCGTCGATGGACACGTGCAGGCGATCCGCGTTGGCACAGCGACGCCCTCGCGCGATCCAGCGCACCTCGCGAAGCTGCTACGGGCCAAGGTCGAGACCGTCGAACCCGGTCTCGGCATCGAGGCGATGACGCTGGTCGTCCCGCTCGCGGAGCCAATGGCCGCCCGGCAGGGTGAGGGGCTGGAGTCGCTCGGCCGTCGCGGGCCCGACCTGGCAACGCTGGTCGACGCACTCACGAACCGCTTCGGCGGCGGCAGCCTCCATCGGACGGCCTATAGGGCGGGGGCGATGCCCGAGCGGTCGGTCGACAGGCCTGCCGCGCTGGCGCCGCCGCGCGTCACGGCGTGGGATGACGACCTGCCACGGCCGGCACGCATGCTGGCCCGTCCCGAACCAGTCGACGTGATCGCGCTGCTGCCCGACGAAGCGCCGCGCATGTTCGTGTGGCGCGGCCGGCGCTACGCCGTCACGCGCGGCGACGGGCCTGAGCGGCTGCACGGCGAGTGGTGGCGCGACGGCGGCGTCGAGGGCGAGCAGCCTTACACCGTGCGCGACTACTACCAGGTCGAGATCGCGACGGGCGGCAGATACTGGCTCTTCCGCCTCGGCGACGGGGTAACCCCATCGACCGGTCCGATGCGCTGGTTCATCCACGGCGCATTCGCATGAGCGGGACGGCCTATGTCGAGATGCAGGTCACGACGCATTTCAGCTTCCTGCGCGGCGCGTCGAGTCCCGAGGAGCTGTTCGCCGCCGCCGCGCTGCTCGGTCTGCCGGCCCTCGGCGTGGTCGACCTTGGCTCGGTCGCCGGCATCGTGCGCGCTTGGGACGCCGAGCGCACGACGGGCGTCCGCGCGATCGTCGGAACCCGCCTTGATCTCAACGACGGCACGGCGCTCTGCATCTATCCGACCGACCGGGCCGCCTATGGCCGCATGTGCCGCCTGCTCAGTGTCGGCAAGACGCGCGCCGGCAAGGGCGCGTGCCACCTCGGCTGGTCCGACGTCGAGGAATGGAACGACGGCCTGATCGCTATGCTGGTGCCCGACCGGGCCGACGCGACGACCGAGCAGGCGCTGGCGACCACCGGGCGGATCTTCGGCGACCGCACCTATATGGCCCTCACCGTGCGTCGGCGCCCCAAGGACGCGATCCGGCTGCGCGACCTCGCTGCGATGGCGGCCGCGGCGCGGGTGCCGACCGTCGCCACCAACGACGTGCTCTACCACTCGCCAGACCGCCGACTGCTGCAGGACGTGGTCACCTGCATCCGCGAGAAGTGCACGATCGACGAGCTGGGTGACCGACGCGAGCGCTTCGCGGATCGGCACCTCAAGACGGGGGAGGAGATGGAGCGGCTGTTCCGCCGCTACCTCAAGGACGCGTCGCCCGTCGCGCGCAGCGTCGAGATGGCCGCGCGCTGCGCGTTCAGCCTAACCGAGCTACGATACCAGTATCCCGACGAGGTCGCCGAGCCAGGACGGACGCCGCAGCAGGAACTGGAGTGGCTGACGTGGGAGAAGGCGCCGATCCGCTATCCGGAAGGCATCGAGGGCAAGATCCGCACCCAGCTCGAGCACGAGCTGCGGCTGATCGGGGAACTCGACTACGCCCCATACTTCCTGACCGTAAACTCGATCGTCGCGGAGGCCCGGCGGCGTGGCATCCTGTGCCAGGGGCGAGGCTCCGCCGCGAACAGCGCCGTCTGCTACGTGCTCGGCGTCACGTCGATCGACCCCGTCCGGTCGGAGCTGCTGTTCGAGCGGTTTGTCAGCGCGGAGCGGCGCGAGCCGCCCGACATCGACGTCGACTTCGAGCACGAGCGCCGCGAGGAGGTGATCCAGTGGATCTACGAGACCTACGGCCGCACGCGCTCGGCGCTGACCGCCGTCGTCACCCGCTACCGCGCGCGCGGTGCGATCCGCGAGGTCGGCAAGGCCCTCGGGCTTAGCGAGGACATGACCGCCGGGCTGTCGTCGTCAGTGTGGAGCTTCAGCCGCGACGGGGTGGAGGAGAAGCACGCCGAGGAGCTCAACATGGACCTCGGCGACAAGCGCCTGACGCTGACGCTCGAGCTCGCCCGGCAGCTGATCAACACGCCGCGCCACCTGTCGCAGCATCCGGGCGGGTTCGTGCTGACCCGCGACCGGCTTGACGAACTGGTGCCGATCGAACCGGCGGCGATGGAGGACCGCCAGGTCATCGAGTGGGACAAGGACGACATAGACGCGCTCGGCTTCATGAAGGTCGACGTGCTCGCGCTCGGCATGCTGAGCTGCATGCGCCGTGCCTTCGAGTTCCTCGAAAGCGACAAGGGCGTGACGGTCGACCTCGCCACGATCCCGGCCGAGGATCCCGAGACGTATGCCATGATCCGGAAAGCCGACACGCTCGGCGTCTTCCAGATCGAGAGCCGGGCGCAGATGGCGTCGATCCCGCTGATGGCGCCGACGACCTTCTACGATCTCGTCATCCAGGTCGCGATCGTCCGGCCCGGGCCGATCCAGGGGGACATGGTCCACCCTTACCGTCGCCGCCGCGCCGGGCTGGAGAAGGTGACCTATCCGACCGAGGAATTGCGCCGTGTGCTGGAGAAGACGCTCGGCGTGCCGCTGTTCCAGGAACAGGCGATGCGCGTCGCGATCGAGTGCGCCGGGTTCACCGCCAGCGAGGCCGACCTGCTGCGACGCGCGATGGCGACGTTCAAACTCACCGGCGGCGTCTCGCACTTCCGCGACAAGCTGATCGACGGGATGGTGGCGCGCGGATACGAGCATGCCTTCGCCGAGAAGACCTTCAAGCAGATCGAGGGGTTCGGCTCATACGGCTTTCCCGAAAGCCATGCGGCCAGCTTCGCGCTGATCGCCTACGCCTCGTCGTGGATGAAGTGCCACCATCCCGACGCCTTCTGCGCGGCGCTCCTCAACGCCCAGCCGATGGGGTTCTACGCCCCCGCCCAGATCGTCCGCGACGCGCGGCAGCACGGCGTCGAGGTGCGCCCGATCGACGTCAACTCGAGCCGCTGGGACTGCACGCTCGAGGACGGCGGCGGGCGCTACAAGGCGGTGCGGCTCGGGCTGCGGATGGCGCGCGACCTGTCGAACGCCGACGGTGCCGCGATCTCCGCGGCGCGGGGCGATGTGCCCTACACGTCGGTCGAGGAGGTGCAGCGCCGCGCGGGCGTCGGACGCGGCGCGCTCGACCGAATCGGCGACGCGGACGGGTTCGGCTCGCTCGGCGCGAGCCGGCGTGCGGGGCTGTGGGAGGTGAAGGGCCTCGGCAACGCTCCCTTGCCTCTGTTCGCTGCGGCCGACGAGCGCGAAGGACGCCTGCGCCGCGAGTCGATCGAACCCGAGGTGGATCTGGCCGAGATGGGCGAAGGCGCGGAGGTGGTCGAGGACTACCGAGCGTCCGGACTGTCGCTGCGCGCCCACCCGCTGGCGTTCCTGCGCGACGAGCTCAAGGCGCGCCGGATGATCACGTGCGCCGAATTGCGGGACGTGAAGGACGGACGATACGTCGAACTCGCCGGGATCGTGCTCGTCCGCCAGAAGCCGGGCTCGGCAAAGGGCGTGATGTTCATCACGCTCGAGGACGAGACCGACGTCGCCAATCTCGTCGTGTGGACCAAGATCTTCGAGGCCAACCGCCGCACGGTGCTCGGCGCCTCGATGATGGGCGTGCGCGGGCAGGTGCAGCGCGAGGGGGACGTAATCCACGTCGTCGCGCGGCGGCTAGACGACATGTCACCGCTGCTCGCCAGCGTCGGCGGCCGCGCAGACGTTGCCGACGTCTATCGGGTAAGCCGCGCCGACGTCGTGAAGCACGGCATGGGCCCGGATCCGCGCGAACCCGGAGAGCGCCATCTCGGCAAGGGTGCGCGCGACATATACATTCCAGACTTGCGGCTCGGATCAGGCATCATCCCTGGGGAGCCGGTCGAGGGTATCAAGGTCAGGACGCGGGACTTCCGTTGACGCCCCGGATCTCCCAGTCACAGGCGCGTGGTCAGAGCGGAGCCTGGCCACCAGCCCTTAAAGGTGTAGCCGCTGATGATTACTTGCACCATCCTGTATGATGGTGATCCTCAGCGTCGCCTATCACACCACCGTTTATGATGGTGCACGCTATCGCCAGTGCTTGCGCTCAAGCGTAGGTCCATCCTAGAACTGCAGAATGAGCAGCCCAACGGCCATTGAAGACACGACCTGGGAGCGCTTGGTAAAGAATATGCTGCGCGCCGAGATGATGCGCCGCGGTGTGTCCTACGAGCAACTGGTGGTAAGGTTGGCAGACTTGGGGGTCGAGGACAATGTGCTCAACCTGCGCAACAAGGTGGCGCGCGGTCGCTTTACCGCCCCCTTTTTCGCCAAGTGCATGGTCGCGCTCGGCGTCACCAGCCTGCAGATACCGCCGGTCACCGAGATCGGGGACAATGTGGACGATGCACATGGCGCCCAAGCGCTTGCCAGAAAGTCGACAAAGCGAAGAAAGCCGGATCCAGCATGACCGCCCGCACATACGTGCCTTTGCTCGATCCGGCGTTCCTGCAATCCGAACTTCACCACGAGTTCATCGCATGGCGCAGTGGTGGGGGCGACAAGCAGTTGCGCGAACGCTTGGAGAAATGGTCGGCGAGGGTCCGTAAGCGTGAGACGCAGGCGGAAGGATCGTTCACCCAGATCTTCTTCGTCGATATCTGGGGCTATCTGCAGGATGGGCAGGGGCACGATCTGCACCACCTCCAGCCGAAATTCGCGATTAAGGGCGCTGGCGCCGGCGGCAACACCGGCGAGGCCGACCTCGGCATCGGAATGTTCGGAACACCTCGTCCAGAGATCCCTCAGGTCGTCTGCGAATTCAAGGATGTGAACTCGGGGCTCGACGCTCCGCAGAAGCGAAAGGGCAATGACCGTTCGCCGGTCATGCAGGCCAAGGACTATCTATGGGGCGCCCGGCGAGGCGTCTTCCCCAACGATCCCATCCAGCCGCGGTGGGCGCTTGTCACGGACATGAACGAGTTCCGCCTATACTGGGTCGATAGCTTCCCGGATCGCTACCTGCGGTTCGTCATCGGCGACACCAAGCGCGACCTGCTGGCCGAGCCCTGCCTACTGGACGATACCGAGGCCGCGCAGTTCGACCGTTTCCTTTTCGCGTGGCTTCTGCGACCGGACATGCTGCTCGCCGAGGCGGGCAGACCAAGGCTTGAGCGGCTAATAGAACGGCAGGGCAAGACCCAGTCACGGCTCGAAGACGTATTCTACGACGATTACCGGGTTTATCGGGGCGCGCTAATCGGTGAGATCACGGCGCAATTGCCGCCGGGCGTCTCTCCGGGCGGAGCCGTCCGTCTAGCCCAGAAGCTGCTAGACAGGCTCATCTTCGTCATGTTCGCCGAAGACATGGGCATGCGGATTGGCTTTCCCGCCGGCGAGCTGACGCAGCAGCTCAAGAATTTCAGCAGCGACAATTTCCTTCGGCCCCAGGGCAATGAAGTCTGGGAGCGGCTAAAGCTGATCTTCGACGTCATGAACGAGGGCGGCGACATTGCCGGCGTCCCGCTTCACCGGTTCAACGGCGGTCTGTTCGCGACCGATCCCGACATCGACGCTCTCCGCCTTCCCAACCGGCTATTCGTCCAGCGCGGCCAGAGCCAATCCCAGAAAGGCACCGACGAAGAGAAGCGGACGCTCTTCCATCTTGCCGTAACCTACAACTTTGCGGCGGAGGGAGAGCGCGACACGGCGATTGGCCTCTATACTCTCGGACACATCTTCGAACAGTCGATCGTCGAGCTGGAGATGCTCGAGGCAGAGGCGGATGACCGGCAGTCGTTGACCGTGCTCAACAAGCGCAAGCTGGACGGCGTTTATTACACACCGGAATGGGTCGTCACGCGCGTCGTAGAGGAGGTTCTCGAGCCACTGTTCGCAGCCTGGCGGGTCGCAGCCGCCGACACGCACGAATATCTCACACGCCTTCGCGCGGTCCGTGTCGTGGATCCGGCGTGCGGCTCGGGCGCCTTCCTGATAGCTGCACTGCGACACCTGCGCACGGAAATGACGCGTGCGATCATGGAGATCGGCGAGGTGGCCGACGAGGGGCAGATCACCGAACACATCCTCTCGCGAAACCTATACGGCGTCGACATCAACCCGGCGTCAGTCGAGATCGCAAAGCTGTCACTCTGGCTGCACACGGCGAAAGCTGATGGCCCGCTCTCCTCACTCGACAAGACGATCAGGTGCGGCAACAGCCTCGTCGATCGGGACTTCCTGCCCGAAACGGCCACGGCATCCGATCGTGAACGCCTGAACGCTTTCGACTGGAACGAAGCGTTCCCCGACGTCTTCGCGACCGGCGGCTTCGACGCGGTGATCGGCAATCCTCCCTACGTGAAACTGCAGAATCTCAAGAGAGCGGATGCGGTGACGGCCAGCTGGCTAGCGACACCCGCAAGCGGTTACAGGAGCACCGTTCACGGCAACTTCGACCTATACCTGCCGTTCATCGAGCGGGGGCTCCGCCTCCTGAACGAGGAAGGGAGGATGGGCTATATCGCCCCGAATCTATGGCCTACCCTCGAGCATGGCGCAGGCCTTCGCCAGCTGGTCGCCGAAGGTCGTAACCTCGCTCGCTGGATCGACTTCCGATCGCACCAGGTGTTCGAGGAAGCCACGATCTACACCTCGATCCAGATCTTCTCCCGATCGCCCGTCCAGCATGTCGATCTCGCCTTCGTCGGCGACGGCGACGTCAGCCGCATCGACTGGAACGATCAGGACAATATGCTTCCCTGGGATGCCATACCCGCCGACGGCAGACCCTGGCGCCTCGCCCCGGCGCCGGTAAGGTCCTTGATGGACCGACTGGACCGCGACTGCCGGCCGCTCGGCGATCCGTCGGTCACAAAAAGCATATTCCAAGGGATAATAACTAGCGCGGACCACATCTTCCATCTCAAGCGCATCGCCAACGGGCAGTATGTTCATAAGCCGAAGGGCAGTGGAGCCAAACCAGTCCCCGTGAAGATCGAGGACGCCCTGATGAAACCGCTGGTCTCAGGCACCGAGGCAAAACGCTTCCTGGAGCCGGCAACCGAAACCTACCTCCTGTTCCCCTATGCGGTCGGCGACGGCGTGGACTTAATGCCCGCCGACCGCCTGGCAGCAGAATTCCCGAAAGCATGGCAGTATCTGCAGCAGCACGAGGAGGAGCTTCGCGCACGCGAGAACGGCTCGTTCGACGATGCACAGTGGTATCGCATGGGGCGGAACCAGAACCTGGACAAGCAGGAGCTGCCGAAGCTGCTCGTCGGGCAGCTCGTGCCGGGAATGCGCGTATCGTTCGACGATGGCGGAAAGGTCTATGCGAACAACGTCCGCGTCAACGGGATACTGCCCCAGGGCGATAACGGCTGGTTCCTGCTGGGCATATTGAACTCGCCGACCGTGGACTTCGTATTCCGTTGGACGGGCAAGCCCAAGGACAACGGCTATTACGAAGCCAACAAGCAGTTCATCGCCCCATTGCCGATCCCTGCCGCCAGCAAGGACCAGACTGATACGCTGTCGGCGCTCGCCCGCACGATGCAGGCCGACGTCACTGCACGGGTTCAGGTCCGCGGCGACATCGCGCAGCGCCTCGCAAGGCTCACCTTGGTGAAGCACCCGCTCGAATGGCTGCTTCCCGGCATACGCTCAGCGGCGGCAATCGAGGGGGAGTTCCAGACCATCAAGACGGGGCTCAAGGCGGTCGCAAAGACCCGTGAGGAAAAGCGGAACCTCAAGACACGGATCGTGGCCGCCCAGAAGTTGGACACGGACTTCGCTTACGCGGACCTGGGAAATCGACTTAGCTCGAGCAATGCCCTTGATGTCGTCGCGGAAAGGGGCAGCGTGCGCTTTGTCGCCGACGGCGCGACTGTCGCGCAGGCGTTCGTCAGCGATGCAGAAGCACCGCTGGTCGTCGCACAATGGCAATCTGTATCCCTAACCTTCGATCCGAGCGTGCGCGACGCTCCGAAGAAACTGATCGAGGCGCTACGCAGCGTCGCGGTTACCGGCGAAAAGGTTGTTGTCGGTCAAATAGTCGAGCTTGCAGAGAAGCTCGACGTCCTGACACGACGGATCCGAGAGCACGAGCGAGACCTGCACCAGCAGACGAGCCTTCTATTCGGCCTCAGCGCGCAGGAGAGGCTTATGGTCGAGATGGGACGATGAGCGATCCCACCGACGCGTCCTGGCTCTTGGCGACCTGGCAACTTCAGGTCGCCGTCGGAAGCGGCTACACGGCTTACATGATCGCCTACACCGGCATCAGGCATCACCATCAGACCATCGACACCACATTCCGCACGGTCGCCTTCGGCTTGGTGGCGACTGCCGTAATGCTTTCGATGCCGACCAGCGGCAAGGTATTCGTCATCAGTGTGGCCGTTGCGGCCACCGTCGCCGCTGGCGTGCTGTGGCGCACCGTCGGCATGGCCCTATGGGAAGCGGCGCTAAGGTGGCTCGACATCAGTTGGGCCGACGACACGCCCAGCGCATGGGCGAAGCTCAGCGCCGACCAACGCTATCACATCACCCAGATATCGGTGCTGACCACGGACGGCGTCCGGCTCCGATGCAACGACGCGGCATCATGCGGCCGGCTTCCGCTCGGACCATGCATCCTGGGCACCAACGGCGACATTCTGTTGTATATCACTCACATCAAGAAACCCGGCGAGGACGAGAAGGAAAGCGTCGGCATGAACGACGCCCACCACGGCGCGAAACTGACCTACCTTCCCGCCAGTTCGATCAAGCAGCTCGATATTCGGAGGAAAGCGGTGCCGCGGCGGGGAATTCCTTTCCTAGTCGGGCGATGGATCAGTCGTCGTCGGCGGGCGGCATCGCCGGACGGTTCTCGCTCGTAGTTGGATCGGTCTTTGGCTGAACGCTGCCACCTACATCGTGGCCATCTTGCGGTGGAGCCTTCGGCCAAAGTGACTTCTTCTCGGTTTCAAATGTGGGGCGATCGTCTGCCATTTCAATCCTCCTGGTAGGAACAAAGGGTGTATCTGCGACGCGCCAGTGTGTCCATATCGGAAGAAATCGCTGGAAAGACGAGAGCGTGCGGCGAGCATATCGACGAGGCACCTTTACGGCGAACCCAGGCGATACGAGACTGCGACGCTGATCGGACTCTACGCCACGCCGCTTGCGGCGATCCCGATCGCAAACCTAATCGCCCGCCGCCTCGCCCCCTTGGCTGGTCGCCCGAAGGATGCCGGATGGCGCAACTTCATCTTCGCCCAGCGGCGGCGAGAGCAGAGCGAGGCATATTCAGCTCCTTCGGCGGAGATCTGAGGCACCAGGCCACCATAGATTTGTTCTCTCTTTGTTCGCGTGATAAAAAGGGCGGCCACGAGTCGCAACGAGAAGTCCGCATGTCGAGGCTGCACGCAGTCGCCACCACCGCCGAAGAGGTCGCCGCTCATTTCGGCGTCGAACCCGTTCCATACTTCGAGGTGCCGATCGAGACCGTCGAGGGACTTCCCGGCCTCGTCGTATTCGAGAGAGGCGGTCGCCGGCATCTACGTCTCATGACTTGGGGCTTCCCGCGACTTTCCCGCGCCATGCACACGCGCGGTGAAGAGCCGAACCGCATCGGTTTGGTCGCCGACCTCACGAGCCCCATGTGGGACGAAATGGTCGTCGAGCCGAAATACCGCTGCCTGATCCCGATCACCCATTTCGCCAACCCGGACGGACCTGCGGGCGCAAAGACGCGCACGTGGTTCTCGGTCAAGGATCAACCGATCGTAGCCTGGGCGGGCTTCTGCCGGAACATCCCGGATCAGGGCCCGCTCTATGCCGGCATGACCATGGAGGCGAACGACGCGATCCCGCCGACCAACGACCGCATGCCTGTCCTGCTGGAACCGAGCGAATACGAGCGCTGGCTGCACGGCACCGTCCAAGACGTGATCCAGTTTCAGTATCGCGCGCCGTTCGATGCATCGCGCGCCGTTCGATGCATCGCGCATCATTCTGGAGGCGACCGAGGACCGGTGGCGCAGCGGCAAGGGTCCGCCGCGCCCGGCGCTGCCCGCACCTCAACCGGCTCTGCTCTGAGACCCGCTGTGGCCGCCGTCGCCGACCTGTTCGGGCCTCTCGAGGGCTCGACGCTGCCGGGCCTGTCCAGCTGGCCGGAGGTGATCCCACCCACGCGCGAGCGGGACATCATCGAAAACATCGACGCGACCGAACTTTCGCCATTCCGCTTCCAAGGCTGGTTGGGCAAGCGCCATACGCGCTCCTACGGCTGGACCTACGACTTCGACACCGGCCGGTTCGCAAAAGGCGAGCCGATGCCGCAGTGGCTGATCTCGGTGCGCGACGAGGTCGCCGAGGCCGTTGACCTACCTGCAGACGGGCTCGAGCAGGCTCTCCTCATCCGCTACGATCCTGGTGCCGGCATTGGCTGGCACAAGGACCGTCCGGTATTTGAGCACGTCGTCGGACTCTCGCTTGGCAACCCAGCGACGCTGCGCTTCCGCCGCCGCCGCGCCGATCGCGGCTTCGAACGCTTCTCGCTCGAGGCCCAGCCCCGATCGCTCTACCGGCTGTCGGGCGAGGCCCGATGCGCCTGGGAGCACAGTATCGCAGAGATGGAGGTGCCCCGCCGCTCGATCACATTCCGCACGCTGGCTCGGTAGCGAACGCGACCGCAGGGCGTTGGCGCCCAATGACTTCCACTTCCACGAACAGCGGCAGGTCGGAGCGCCGGGCGACCTCCGATCACCCGGTGACGCCGGATGGCCGCTACTTAGTGGTGCGCGGGCGGTTGTGGCGACGGAGCGATCCCAAGCTGAGCGATGAGGATCGCGAGCGGCTCGTGAGCGCACTCATGTCGGCGAGACGGGGGGTCGCCACAGCGCGCCGCACCAGTGACGGGCAGGCGGAGGGCGCGGCCCACGAGGCGGTCGATGCGACGAAGCGGGCGCTTGGCGAGCGCGGGCCGGTGTGGTGGGACGACGGCGCCCTTGACTACAACCGCCACATGGCGAGAAACACCCCCTACGCAGACTGGTTCGGAGGCCTCGACTGATCATTCCTTAATCAGTGGTCGCCGCGGTCTCCCTCGCCGGGCTTCGACTTCGTCTTGGCATGCTTGCGCACGTCCTGCGAAAGCGACTTTCCGACATCGTCGGACCCCTTGAACTGTCCCGCGTCGTCGCGACGGACGTAGCGCTTGTCGGTCCCAGTATGGATGAGTTCACGCTTCGACATGACAGCCTCCAATCTCGTTGTTCCGCGGGAACGCCTGGCGATTCCTGTGGTTCAATCACATCAAGACATCCGAATGAAAGAACACGATGGCCAACGGCTGGGCGCCAGACGGCGCGGTGCGGGATCAGATCGCCGACACAGTCAAGGATGCGGTCTCAGCCGCGCGCGCGCGCATGCCGTCGGGCGAGAGCGCAGAAGATTGCGAGGTCTGCGGCGAGGATATCCCTCAAAAGCGGCGGGATGCCCTGCCCGGCGTCCGAACCTGTGTCGCCTGTCAGGCGGAACGCGACCAGCGGCCAGCAAGCTCCGGCATCAACCGTCGGGGCAGCAAGGACAGCCAGCTGCGCTAGGCGACGTCAGCGGCCAAAGAGACGGGCGAACAGGCCGGGCTTCGACGCCGGCGCCGATACGAGCGGCTCGACAGGCTCGTCATCCCGCAGCATGTCATCGATGCGCGCCATCGCATCGGCATGGCGCCGCTCGCGCTCGATCCCGTTCAATTCGCGCACTCGCGCACTGACAGCCAGATAGAGTTCAGCATGGACGCGCTTCGCGGTGCTGTGCGTAAACGGCTCGCCCCAGGCGGCGCGCATCCACTTCCGGTCGGTGGCGTTCAGAAGGACGAGTTCGTCGCAGCCGATGCTCTCCCACGACAGTTCCAGGTCGGCGAACCGCGAATATGGGGTCATCTCGAATAGGCCATAGCCAATCCCCTTGTCGGCATCCGTCTCGACCGCGAAGCTCCACAAGGAAGCGAGGCGATGTAGCTTACGGAGGGCCGGGTCCGCGTCGGCGCCGTCCTTGCGCGCCTGCCGGATCATCGCACGCAGTGCGATCGCCATCTCCCTCCACGCAGCCGGAAGCGAAAGGTTGCGCTCCGCGACCTCGAAGCGGGCCCGCGGATCGTCCTTCGAGCGCTGCAGAGCGTCATACCAGAACTCGCCGTCCCCCTCCCGTGGCCCCGGAGTGCGCCCCTCGATCCCGGTTTCGGTCCGCGTCCACACGGGCTTCCATAAAGCCTCGTCGCGGCGAACGACCTGCTCCTCGGTGGTGGTGTCGATCCACCGCATCGTCACGCCGCGCCGCTCAATGCGGGACCGAAACTGCGCCATTCAACGCGTCGAAGCGAGCGGCGATCTCCTTCCAGCGACGGACACCCGCCAAATCCCCTTCCAGCGCCAGCGCCCCGATGCGTTCCGCAATGAACACGGGGGCTGCGTTCCCGAGCTGGCGCTGAACGGCGGCGGCCTCTGCCCGACGTTCCTCGTCCGGCGTCACGCGAGCGCCAACCCTTCGGCCGATGGCGGCGCCTTGCGCTTCACCCACAGCTCACTCGTCCGGGTCATCTCGATGAGGTCATCGGGGTAGCAGCGCTCCTGGAACGCCAACGCGTCGTCGAACGAGCCGTTCAACCACTGATCGTATTCGTCGGGCTGGAGCAGGACTGGCATGCGGTCGTGGATCGGCCGGATCGCTTCGTTGCAGTCGGTCATCACGCCTGAGTAAACCGGGCCCCACTCGTCGCTGACGCGCCACAGACCCGCCCAGGCGAAGACGGGCTGATCCTTCACGTTGAACCAGGTGCGCGTCTTCGACCCCTTTGGACCCTCCGCCTCGGCGAAGCCGGTGAGAGGAATGAGGCAGCGCCACTGGGGCTTGCGGGCCAGCCCGATCCACATGGGCTTGCGCAGGTCGGCGATGTTGTTGACCGGCTTGGGCTTCGCCGTCGGCGACATGCTCTTCAACCGCAGCGGGAAGCCCCAGGTCATAGATTGAGAGACGCGCGCGTCCTCGTGTTCGCGGACGACGACGCCCGGCGTTCCCGGATAGACCTCCTCGCCTGCATTGCTCTGAACCGGGTTCGCCACGCCGAAATGGGCCGCGACCTCGGCGGCGCTCTTACGGACGGTGTAGAGATTGCACATGAGTGGAGACTAGCGTCACGCGGTAAGGTCGCAACCGGGAACTCACCAGAGAAGATGCCCTCAGCTTGTTAGCTCCGCCTCATCATCGGACGATGGGTCGTCGTGTATCTCGACGACCGCGACGCGGCTGAAGTTCCTAGCTGAATTTGAGCTCGTGACGCCCTCCTGGCTATGTGCTTCGGCTGCAAGAAGTCGGGGTTCCGTAAGTGGCAAGCCACGCAAATGCGTCATGATGGGATCGTGGTTCTGCGCAAGCTGCGTGAGGGCCGTGAACACTTCAGTATGCCGATCGCTGACAGACCTGGTGGCAATCTCCAGAACTCGCTCCACCAACTTCTCGGCACGTTTCGCGAGCGCGGCCCTGTTGTGGGCGCGGCTCGACAGATGGCCGATCGGGTGATCCTTGTCGAACGGTCTCAAGACCATTGCTTCTGCCAGCAGCGGCGCGCCATCGACCGGTTCGCCCTTACCAAAGTGCGCAACCTCCTTGTTCCTCAAACGCATCACCTCGCGGTGCACGTCGCGCAACGACTGCGGCAGCTTCGAGATGCCGAACCAAGGCCTGCGGTCGATCGGCGGGGTGTCGGTCGCTCGCGCGTAGAGGATAATCGCGGTCGTCATCAACGACCCGACGATCGTCGTGAGATCCGCGTCGTCGAGCGGGGTTTCGTCGCTGCCGCTCGTGAGGCGACGCAGCAGGCGCAACGCCAAAAGCGCTTCGTCGAGGTCGCGATGGGCGGACGACACGTCCGCCGCGCGGCGGATTGCCTGAACAAGATCCGGCCGTGAGCCCTGCTCCTCAAGCCAGACTCCCAGAGCTGACAGGTCATATACGGTGTGCAGGATCATCAAGAACGGATGCCATTCCCAGCACCTGTTGACGAGTGGCAAGCGTATAACGAAGTCGAGACCGAGCCAGGAGGCCAGCCGCCGTCAAAACGCTGGATGCCACTCCGGCAGCTGCTGATCCTGACGCAGGCGAAGTCGCCGCCACTCCAGAGCAGAGAAGACTTCAGCTGGGGTCGCGGCGCACTCGATGGGAAGGGCCGCGGCGGCCTCACGGATGAACACCTCTCCGAGCAAGTTGTCCTCGAGCCAGGCATCCTCCCACCAAGCCACGATGCGTTGCCGCGAAGACGCCAGCAGGGTCGCTGACGGCAGGAGGTCGCGCTTCTGATGCTGGTTCACGCGCCGGTCTGCCGGCAGCAAATTCCAGAGATCGTCGCACGGCCATGCCGACCACGGCAGGCAGTGATCAACGTCGAGACTTGCCATGCTCAGGTCGCAGCCGCTCCAGACACACTCAACGGTCCTCCCCTTCGCGATGAGCCGCTGCGCAGCCGCGCGACCCGCGACGGTGCTCCGCAGCGGCTCCTGCCACTCGAGGGCCGCCTCAACCTTTCCCGGCTCGATCGCCATCCCCATCCGCGCCGCGTAGCGGCGCGTCAGCCTGGCCCATTCAGCGACGAGGACGGGCTCGATCCACGCACCGAAGCGCGTCATCGCTCGCCAGACAGCTCCCGGAACCGTGAGCGTGCCCCATTCGCGTAGGGTCGAAACATCCAACGACAGGCTCATCTGCCGCCCGCGCGACCTTTCACGCTGCGCATGGAAGACGCGTCGCTCCGAGTTGGGAAACCGCATAAAGTTGGCAGGCATCATCGCGATTGTCGCGGCAGCCTCGCCGATAGCAGCTCTCACGAGAGTCGCACGCTCGCCTGTGTGCATCGCGCCTGGCCGCAGGTCCTGCGCAGACGCGCTGAAATCCGCCAGCGCCCTGAATCCGGTCTTGGCGAATCCAAGACCGTCTGGCCCGCTATTCCCCGGCGCCTGAGGTAGACCCAGCCGAACGAGGGGGAGATACATCCGGATCCAGTTCGCCGCGACGAGGCCAAGGGGTATCTCGACGGCATCCGGATCGCCAACATCACCTGTCGGTTGGGCAGTGGCTGGCGCATATTCGGCCACGCGCGCGACCGCCCTGAGAAGCCCCAGCTTATAGGTGGAAGACTTCTCGTCGGACAGGATGATGCCGCGCAGTAAAGGCAGGGCTCCCGCACCGTCGTCCGGCAGGCGCAGCACCACCGTCGTCCACGTGACCTCGGTTCGCGCCATCGCGTCCTCCGTGTGGTCGACGCGCAGGATTTCGAGCCCGTGTGAACGGGCCAGCACTTCCACCTCGCCGAGCGAAGTGTCGTGCATCGGGCGGCCAACGGGCGCAGGTCCATCGCGCAGCGTGATAACCAGGACACCGCCCGGCTTGAGAAGCGTCCCGAGCTTGCGAAAGGCGCGCTCCCTTCCGCCCGGTGCGACGTGCTGCCACACCCCCGCGACGAGGATAGCATCGAAGGCGAGCGCCAGCCTGTGGACCGCATCCAAGGTCGGCAGGCGATCGTCGATCCAGCGAATCCGTTCCGAGGGGTGGCGCCGCGAACCTTCGGAACGCATCGCGGCGGCGGGTTCGACCGCCACCACCTCTAGCCTAAGTCCGCAAGCCAATGGGCGTCCCGGCCAGACCCAGCGCCGACATCCAGCGCGAGGCCGCCCGCAACCGGATCCCGTAGAAGGTTCTGTATGCCGGCGTAGCTACCAAGGAGCTCAGGGCGGTCGTAGCTCGCCGCCAACTCCCCGGCGGTGGCGTCGTAAGCGGCGATCGTGTCCAAGTCGTCCGTCATATCAGCCGCCCGCGAACATTTCGCGATGCCGAGCGACATATTCCGGTCGCGGATGCAGGCGCGCCGCGCGCGGGAGCCTGATCGGCTGTCCGGTCGACGGGAACAGCTGGCGGAGCTCCGCGGGAACCTTGTTGTGCGAAACGAGCAGGCCAAACCGCTCGTCCAGACTGATAAGGTGACGGTCGAACAGCCAGTGAGCCGTCGCGGAGAGCGCAATGCCGTTCTGAACCTCGTCCGGCCCTCCACCGGCCACCGACCAGATGTGGGCGGCCTGAGCCTCGGCCTTGCCACCGCCGTTTACGATCCGCAGGCCGGTCACAGCGCAGGTGCTGTCATACGCGTCGAGAACGAGACCTCGGAAGGCGGCATCGCGGATCTTGCGGTTGACCAGCATCTGCTCGACCCGCCGCTCAGTCGGCGGCTGGTGGATGAGCATTTCAGTGGCGGGGTCGAGGAACCTCGGCTCCAGTTCCAGGCGTATGGCGTTTAGCGGATCAAGCGTCCGGCTGAGCCCAGCGTCGACGATCGCGACGAAGTCGGCAGCATCGATCTCGCGGACCGATCGCCCACGCAGCGCCCGCCCGGCCACCGAGACGCTGGGCAGCTCGCGGAGGAAGCGCTCGGCGAAGCGGCCCTCGCCGTCGCGATAGGGGATCGCGCGATCTAGCTCGAGGAAATCGGCCATTCTCGCATAGAACAGTCCGGCGTCGTCCGGATCCGCGTCGATCCTTTTGACGCGGGCGACGGCAACGTAGGCCTTGCGCCCGCCGTCCGCTCCAGTCTCACGATAGAGTATCCAATGCCCGACAAAGCGTTCGGCGGTCCGGAGGTAGATGCGCGGGAACTGATAGCGCTCAGCTATGAGGTCGTCGTAGCGGGACGTGCCACTGATCTCGAACACCCCCTTCATCGAACCGCTCCCTCAGCCGAAAGCATCATGGTTGTTTCGCAAAATGGCAAGGAATCCGCGATGCCTGGCCGATGACCGCTCCTGCTAAATCCGGTTTCGCATTATGATTTAGCTGATTCTCGACGATGTCCGCTTCAATTCAGCGAAGGCGCAAATCGGTCCCTTGACCCTATACGACGCTTGAGGCCAATTTGCCCGCGGGAGGATGCCGAATGAGCCGCACAATCAATACGAACATTTGGGGGGGTGCCTAGTGCGCGTGTCCAATAGTGATGACTCAAACGCAGTGGCTGCTCTCAGACAGGCGCAAATGATCGCGCCGCGCACGAGCCGAACCCATCGCTGGCGTTGAACCCAAAATCGGCTGGTTCATTCTGTCGGAGGCGGATCGAGCGGCCGCCAACCGGCTGCTCGCCAGCGCGTCGTCCGACGGCACGCGCGACGAGCTCGGATTCGCTCCGATCCACTTCGCGTTCGCCGACCGTTTCTTCCCCGGCACCTCGGTGCAGCACGCCCAGCTCAGATACGTCTTCTTCGTCGCCTGGTCCTACCAGGAGCTGCTATCTCGAACGGCTGGCGAGCGGTTCTCGGTCGATGAGCTGTTCGACATCGAGCGCCGATATTCGACGCGGTTGATAAGGTCGGTCGAGACGCTCGAGGGTTCCGGCATCTCCGGCTGGACAAAATACCAAGCCGATCAGCGACCGATCGTGCGTGCGAGCACCATCTACTGGACCGCGCTGCGCTCGTGGGGGATGGCAAGCCCGGTCGGTGGCCTCGGCGACCCTCCAACCGAGACGCAGCTGCGGGGACTGTGGCCGCGTCTGGTCAGCCGCGAGGACGGCGACGACGGCAGGACCATAAACGCAGACCTTTTCGAGGGCATGCCCGGAGCTCCGGCCGGCTGGCGCAACAAGACAGGCAAACTCGACTTCGCGCTTCGCAAGGTCGAGGCGCAATACCTGCGGCGCCTATGGGAGACGGCCGGCACCGGCGGAACCAGGCCCCTCCTCAGCAGACTGACGGAGGCGGGGGTGACGACGGAGTCGCTGTGGTCCCCAGCGGTCCGGCGGGTCGCCACGGAGTCTGACCGAAACGCCCTGACGCTCGCCGAACGGGCGGCGGCGGTCGCCTGCATCGCCCGTGCCGCGCACTCCGCACTGATCGAACGGAAACGAAACAAGGACCGCGGTCTCGAAGATCACCGCCACACCGACGCGTTGCCAGTGCTGGTCGAGAAGCACCGGGACGCCGCACTGGCGCTAGACGTCGCAGCGCTCAGGACGGAGACCCACATCGACGCCAGGCTCGTCGCGTTCGTCGAGACGGTCGTTGAATGGGTGCGCGAACGGCGCCCCCTGGACACGATCGCGGACGCGCTGACGACGCGGGAGCGCGACCTCAAGGACGTCCGGGCATATCTGGTGAACGAGCAGCGCCGCCGGGATTGGCGAAAGGGCATCGCCGCCCCGCTCGACTACCGTTGGCCTGTCGTGCGCGACATGATCGAATGCGTCAGGGATGTCTCGTGACGTTCGGTCGGCAAGACGACCGCATATCGGTATTCGCAGCACTGCGCCCCGGGCCCGGCCAGACCGTCTCGCGCGCTGTCGTCACGACATACTCGCTCGACCTGATCGCCATGCTCGGCCTGGTGCTCGCGCTCGGCGGGGATGCCGAGACGGAGTTCGAGGCTTCCCCGCTCGGCCTTGTGAAGGCTTTCGACAGGATGAGGGGCAGGCTCCTCGTCCTGCACCAGCTGAGCCGCGTCGTGGCACCGAGCGCGCACAGGTCGGTCCTGCCCCTTCTCGACACGATGGTGCACGCCATCGCCTCGAACGAACGCCGCGAGAGCTGGCACCCGAAGGTCGCCCTCGCGAGATACACGTCGGAGGGTGGCGTCGAATGGCGGTTCTGGATCGGAAGCCGAAATCTCACGGGGTCCACCGATCGGGACGCCGGACTGTTGCTCGTGACCTCCAGGGAGAAGGCGGCGCGACAGCTGCCGGACATCTGCAGCCTGGCAGAGGACCTCCTAGCGGAGGCCGGGCTGACGGCGGCCGAGCTGACCGAACTCAAATCCGCCCGGTGGTCAGCGCCCCCGGGCGTCAGTGTGCGCAGCATCCAATGGCGCCGCAACGGACAGACCCGCAGGTTCCTCGACACCCCCTTGCTGGCCCGTGCCGATCGCGGCTGCGCCGTCAGCCCGTTCATCGACCATGGCGGCCTAGAGGAAGTGCTGAAGGCGGGCGCCGGCACCGTCTCCCTGCTCACCACCGAACTGGCTGGAGCGGGCTGCGCTCCCTACGACGGGGTGAGGTTCCACGTCGACGCCGCGCCCGAACCCGAGACGCCCGTCTCGGTCGAGCAGCAGCAGGAGGAGGTCGTCGGCGAGTTCGCCGAACCCCCTTCGACCGGTATCCACGCCAAGCTCTTCGCGGTGTCCAAGGGAGTCCGGACCACGCTCCTGCTCGGAAGCGCGAACCTGACGAGGCGGGGTCTGATCGGCCCCAACGCAGAGGCGGTGGCCATCCTCGACATTACCGGCCCAGCACTGGCAGAGTCGCTCTATGGCTTCGTCGGCGGGGGCCTCGAACTGACGGCCAGCGTGCCCGAAACGGCCGAGGAACAAGAGAGTGAACGCGCGAAGCGGGAACTGGACGGTCTGATCAGCCAGTTCCTCGAACACTCGTTCCGGCTGACCTACCGAGACGACGGGCTTCACCTTGTCATCGGTGACGGTGCAGCGCAGATTCTGGGCTTCGCCCGCTTCGAGGTCTCGCCGTTCCTGGAAGCCGAAGCATGGACAACCATCCAAGCTGGATCGCGCTCGATACCACTGCTTGCGAACCCGCCGCCGGTCAGCGAGCAGACCGCTCTCGTCAACTTCCGAGCGAACAGCATCTCCGGCCCGGAAGTCTGCCGCGAATGGGTGCAGACGCTCGAGGTCGAGGGCATCGACGTGGAGCGGAGGGATCGCGCCCTTCTCGCGCGCTATGTCGGGGCGAACAGGTTCCGCGACTGGCTGCGCTCACTGCTCGACGGCGTGGACGGCACCGGCGGTCAGCGGTGGACGGACCCGATCGGCCCGTGGAACCCGCAAGACCCCGCCAGCCATCTGTCCCAGATATTCACTCTGGAGACCATGCTCGCCGCATGGGCGAGAGACCACAAGGCATTCGAAAGCCGGGTGGGCGGGATGATGGCGATGCTCGAGTCCTTCAAGGAAGTATTCGCGGCGATTCCAGACGACGGCGAGCGGGAGGCGGCGTTGAACGACCTCGAGGAGGTCCGGCCCTTCCTTCAAGCCGTTCATGACGCGATCGGCGTCGCGCTGTGACCACGCTCGCGGAGTTCCAGCGGAGGACCGTAGAGGTCGCGCTCGACCGCCTGGAAGCAAACGGCCCGCGGCGCTTCCTGGTCGCGGACGAGGTCGGTCTCGGCAAGACGATCATCGCCCGCTCGTTGGCGGAGGGGCTGCGGAAGAACCGGCGCCACCTGAACGTCATGTATCTCTGCCCCAGCCTAGAGATCGTCGGGCAAAACCGGCTGAAGTTCGTCTCGTTGACGGGTATCGAGGAGAAGGACTATTCGCCAGGCGAGGACAGGCTGGCACTGGTCCCGGGGTCACCCCCGGACGCGGGGAACGGTTTCCGGATATTCACCTTTACGCCCGAGACGAGCCTGCCCGGATGGAAACCGGGGCCCCGGACGGGCCGAAAGGCGGAGCGGGCGCTGATAAGGCGGCTGCTCGACCGCTACGATCTGATCAGGCCCGTCGCGCTGCGCATGGACCGCGAACATGCGGGCAGCGGTCGCAAGCTGCTGGACGAGCGCGCACCTAGTCTCAATGGCTACACCTTCGTCGCGATCGAGCAGGCTGTGCGCGACGTCTTCCGTTGCCCAATGGGCAACTTCGAGAAGGTCGTGGTCGACTGGCTCGGGCGAAAGCACGTCGACATCGGAGAGTTCGTCGGCCGGTTCCGCTCGATCCTCGCTCTGGCGGCGTTGCGGTCGAAGACTGATCTGCCCCCCGCTGAGTGGCCCAGAGACTATGATAGTCTGGACCACGAAAGGGACGACGAATGCCGAGCAAGAAGCACAAGCCGGAAGAGATTATCGGGAAGCTGCGTGAAGTTGAG